>JAENZA010000080.1 GCA_016841485.1 Methanobacteriota archaeon | reverse complement strand
ACCGGCACAGCCACGACGACGGCCATCACCTGCATACGCACACCGGCACGGAACCGCCGCTCTCCGCCCAGGGGGAGCACTCGCACCGGCACGTCCACGAGGCGATGACCCACGAGCACCCCCACCAGCCGGACCTGCATCATAGGCATGCGCACGGGGAGAAGAAGTAGGGCGGTTCGGCGGGGCCGGTGAGGCGGCGGGAACGGGATGTAGTGGAATGGGGGGCCTCTCCCCCGGAGCAGAGCGCCGGGGGAGAGGTGGATAGGAAGAAAGGAACATCCGGGGGCCGGAGGGGTGGTTTCGGTTCTGCGGCATACGTCAGAATTAATGAAAATTATATGTATCTATGCCTCACATGTCGGGGAGATAGGCCGAAAATATCAGGTTTAACCGTAAACAATCGATTAATTTTCTGTTTTCCAAAAAAGGATTCTTATACAGGTTACCTCTATTATCTCCTGCTAAGGCCATTCAATGAGTATGGATTCATGAAAAAAAGACTTCATGAACATTCAAAAGGAATCAGCGGGTTAAAAAAATATGATTTTGGATCTTTGCCTATTGCATGAAAAAGATACTACTAACAGAATACCCGGTAAAAACAAAACCAATGTAGCCCTGCCGGGTGCCCTCCCGGTTACCGTAAACCTGGGACTGTTCATTAAAGAAGAAGGATCTGTTACAGATACATCAATTAATTCCTTGGATAGTACCCTTCTCAGGATAACGTCGATTTTATCTAAAACACCACATACCTTCAGATTCATTCTTCCCATCACGTATGGAACAGAGGAGGAAATTGTTAAAAAAATTTTATCCGGTAATTTCTGGAAAGAAAACAGTCCTCCTGAGATACAGTTTTTCAGGCTAAAAGATGACGAACGGATTTTAAAAGAACCACTTTTTGAAGATATCCCTTATGAAATCAAGGAGATCTCCCCTAACATTAAGACGTATGGGTATGATCCGGTATCAATAGCAATCACTGAATACAGTAGTCTTGTAATCATTATCGGAACAGAATCCGAAGCAGCAGTAACGGATGACAAAAATTCATATATGCTTGCAAAACGTTTTGGCAGGTCTGTCGTTTCAATACATCCTGAAACAGGCAGGATTATGGAACTGCCTTCTGATGACAGGATATTCAATTCATATGCGAAGGTTAACTTCTACAATAGTACAAAAGTTAACCCTGCAAAATTTTCAGCTGAAAAAGAACGATATATCACCAATCTGAGAAATGACCTCAGGCTTGCAGGTTTTGAAGAAGAATCAATACAATTTTCCTATGAATCTCTCCTGCCCCACTATATAAAGGCCAGAGTTTTAGGAACCAGATATAATTTCCTCCATACACTCAAAGGAATATTGATCGCACTTTTGGCAGCGTTGGCCATTTTTGTCATTACCATGCAGACTCTGTTTTTTCCGGAAAATCCCGGCCTCGTCTGGATTGAAGTGGTAATAATTGGAGTAATAATTCTTTTAATGGTAGCTTCAAGGATTGGAGATTACCACCTTAAATCGATAGATTATAACTTTCTTGCTGAACGGATACGAAATGCCTTTTTTAGCAGAATAATCTGCATTTCCTGTCAGATAACTGATAATATCCCTCTGATGACTCCTATGAGGACGCCGAACGACTGGATGGTCATGGCGTTTGATACCATAGTCACCTCAGGGGAGATGATATCCTGTAACAAAGAAATTTCCCTTGAACCTCTCAGGGAGTTTATCATATCGGCCTGGATCCAGAAAAGACTGAATTTTTATCAAAAAGAGGCTGATAAGGCCAGATTCAGATATGATTTGCTTGCCAATTCCGCAGTAATGCTGTTTTTAGTTACAATGATTCTTGCAATTGCCCATGCAATGGGTATAGGTCACCTGGACAGATTGGTTAATGTCGAAATACCCCTGATAATGGCCTTTTTTACCATAACAATACCTGCATTTGGTGCGGCAGTAACTGCCATAAGGGTTCAGAGAGAATATCACCGAAATTCAGTGAGGTATTCACAGATAATGCGACATCTCACGGCAATCATAACTGAAATGGAATATGCTACAGATGTTGGAGAGCTGTGTAATCTGGTAAAAGAGATGAATGAGATGACATTCAGAGAAGCCCATGACTGGAAAATTTTATCCCGATACAATATTACGGAGTAGTTCTTTCATGAAGATCTTTTTTTAATACATTCATGTGTCTGGAAGGATTGCAGTCCGGAGTTTCCTCATATTTCACGGGAATCTAGTATTTACATTCAGCCGGCCTGCTTTTAAGGTTTAGCAAAATGCTCATATTCCTGCCTGAATGTGAAATTGCACTACATCAGAGATGGAATGAGAGTTGCCGATGTCTGATCTGCAGCATGGCTGCATCTGCTCAAAAATGAATGATCGATGAACCGGATTAAAGTACTGCTGGATAAAGAGGGTTTTTGGCAATTCTCTGTTGAATAGTACCCATGCCCGGAACCTTTTTCTCTCTCATTTTTTATTGCTCCTGGTTTATTTTATTTATAGAGGTCCTGCAATGATGGTACATTCTGGTAAAAATGCAGAATAATTCAATATAATTGTGCATATTTTTTCCCATAGATTTTATCCTTAGGTACATCGGGTGGTATGCCGGAAAACCCGCCTCACCTAGAATGCAAAGACGGTCAGGGCATACCAGAGGATCGCACCTGCCAACATGAGGATCAAAACATTGGATGACAGGTCGATTATTTGATTTGATTGCATATATTGGGATAAATTTTTATACCTTAATTAGTTTCTCTTAAAAATAGTTTGTAAGGATGTATGTCCGGGGGGACTGGTTCAACTACTCCGGGACTTTTTTGAAAGGAGCTGGTGTGGATATGGGTGCAGGACCGGGTATGCAGAGAGGTCATCTGTGGTTCCCGGTCGTTTGCGGTAGTGTACCGTTCATTGAATGGCGTATCGGAGAGTATTAGCCCCCATCAAACAGATTCAGGTAAATTTTCCCCCCCAGAAACGCCGGAACAGTACCCCCTGCGGTCATACGTAGGGGGTGAAGGATAATATCGATCGGGTCCTATTGTCTCCGGGATAGAACAGTCGTTCATTCATACATACATTCCATCATTCGATACCGGACCGGGGAATCATTGTGCATGTTCTTACCTCTCTGCCACAGGCCGACCAGGAGAAACTCAAGGATCTCAGGAGCCGGGGATGGGTCCGGCTGAAAGAACCGGCGCATGCCCTGACGGCAATAATGGTCTCCCTTCCGCTCATGGCCGTCACCGGCGCATTGACGGTCGGGATCTTTATGCTGTTTTCGGCGTTCCCGCTCGAAGACCCCGGATATGCCGGGGAATCCTTCTCGCTTTACTTCTCGTTTGGCCTTCCCCTGGTTCTCGGCGTAATCGCCGTCCTCGTTTGCCATGAGCTCTTGCATCTGCTCTTCATTCCGGACGTGCTGCATTCCCGGAAGACAGGGGTGGGAATAACCGCTGTCGGCGGATTCGTGTACACGGAGGAGGTCCTGTCGCGGTCCCGCCATCTCCTGATCTCCGCCGCTCCTTTCGCCGTCATATCCCTCATCCTCCCGTTCCTCCTCGCCATCGCCGGCCTCCTGACCCCGGCGTTCTTCGTTCCTGTCCTCCTCAACTCGCTGGGCTCCTCGGTCGACATCCTGACCATGATTCTTGTGCTGGTTCAGGTGCCAAAAGGGGGGATGCTGGTGTCGAGTGGGAGTGCAACGTGTTGGAAGGGGGGAGAAAAGACGGTTTTACCCGGATGATTGTTTCATTCTCCCGCGTCGGCATTCACCGGTGGAATGAGTGCCGGTATCCGGGAGCGGAGATGCCCGTTCTCACTCCTGTCCCGGGGGATCTGCGAGGAGGCTTTTCTGGTTCCTGACCCGCAGGTTGGCGGCAAAGGTCCTGGCAAGAAGGGGATTTACCGCCTCAGGGGGCAGACCGATGGCGGCGGCTGTGGTTCTGGCAAGCTCTATCGGGTCGGAAGAACCTCTGGCTGCGTTTGCACACACGGCGTTATGGATAGTCTGGAGATATTCGGCCGCCCGGTCCATCTGCCGGTACGCGTCCTCGCCGGTTCTCGGTTCGTCCCATGCCGAGAGAAGCACTTGGATACCGGGAAGCTCCCGGAGCCGCCGGAGGGACTGCATTGAGGCGAGGGCGTCGTCATAGACCGGAATGTCTCCCGTCACGGGCACTGCATCGCCGGAGAAGAGCACCCCGTTTAGCTGTATGAAGATTGAGGCGGACCCCGGCGAGTGGCCGGGGGTGTGGATCACCTTCAGGTCCCAGCCATGAATGGCATTGGGTTCGATGGTGTCGCCGTCCCTAAGTATGTGATCCACCTGCACTGACCCGCTGACGAGCGTGGCAAATCCCGGCACCGGCCGCTCGCGGTTCTGGAGCTCAACATCCTCAGTCCATGCCCGCTCGGCGAAATGGGCCGCGATGCTGCACCCGGTCGCATCCTGTATGGCCCGTGCCGCCCCGATATGGTCGGGGTGCGAATGGGTCAGGACGATCTGTGTAATCTCCGACGGGCTCCGGCCGGTGGAGCGGATGTAGTCGAAGATCCGCGTCTCGCACCCGGCGACGCCCGTGTCGATGAGGGTGATCTCATCGCCGTACACGAGATATGAGTACACGAACCGGTCGAGGGCGATGCCGGGCGCCACCGGGATTGAAAACGGATGCCGGAGGGCATGGATGAACGGGACGATCTGCATATGACCACCTCTGGTTGGGTGGCTTATAGGGGGAGGTGGTATTTGGATTTTTGCATGGGGGAAGGAGATTTGCTCAGGAATCACCGCCGCGACCCTCAGGAGTGAGGAGCAGGGAGGTGGTTACCCCTCCATCGGCTCAATTCCCGTTATCCTGCTCTTTGGTATCTTTATCCTTGGGGGGTTTGGGTGCATTCAGTGCGTCATTATCGGCGGTATCTTTATCGTGTTTGTCGGGTTTCGTGTGGCCTTTCCCCTTGGTGGATCCCGGTTCGACGCCATCTCCTTCGTCCTCTTCATCACCAGGCACGCCGGGCTCTTCGGGAAGGGGTGATAATGACGGGTCGAGATCCCCGGTACCGGAAGCCTCTGCACTGGTGGCATTCTTTTTCGTGAGCTTGATGTCTTTTTTGACCGTGATGAAATCCTTGGATTTTGTGTCATTGTCAAGAGCATTACTCACCGTGAGCGTGACGGAATACCGGCCGGCATCCAGGTAGGTATGCGCCGGATTCTCTTCGGTGGCCGTGTTTCCGTCACCAAAGTCCCACAACCATGCATCAATAGCCGGGTAGGAAGGAACCTTTACCGATACCAGGGAATGGTCGGTAAACTGAACCTCAAGGGGTTTCTCTCCGTTTTTGTTCTCCCCCATGAAGTTCGCTTTCAACGGGTTGGGGGGTGTTGCGAAGAGGTACTTCTCCTGCGTGATCGTGTCATGGCCAAGAGCATTGCTGATGGTCAACGAGACGGTGTAGACGTCCTCTTTCTGATACACATGGTCCGGATTCTGTTCGGTGGACGTGCTCCCGTCGCCGAAGTCCCAGGCGTAGGTGAGGGGAAGAGAACTGATCGTCTGGTCAGTGAAGACGGCGGCCTGTTTCTGTCGTACAACGGAGAGGTCGTCTGCCGTGAACGCCGCAATGGGTCTTTCTATGAGTGCAGAAACGGTCTGGTCGTCAACCGTTGCCGTCACGTTTGCCGTCCCTGCCTGTGTTGAGGTGAATATCGTCTGCGATATGCCGGCTGCGGTCCCGGCAGATGCGGGGGATAGCGACCCGGTGCCGGACCCTGATTCGACGGCGTAGAAGACCTGGATGCCATCAGGAACATGCCCAAGTGCAGGGTCGTGCCAGACGCCGTCGGAGTCGTACGTGAGATCTGCCTCGACCAAATAATCCTGCGTAGTGAGGGGTGGCGGTGTGGTCGTGATGCCAAGCACCAGCCACGGGCTGCACGATACACCGGTGCCTACCTGTGCCGACGGGTCGCTGTTTGCGCCCCACCAGTTTTGTGTGGCGTCAAAGGACCCTTTTGGTGTATAGACGGCGGTGCCGGCGGCATCATTGTTCACCAGCCGGCAGAAGTGGATGGGACCGCCTCTGCCGTAGACGGCGCCGCCAGAAGGAGCACTGCAGCTCTCGAAGGTGGATGATGTTGCGCTTATCCCATATTCCGTGAAAATTGCGCCGCCTTTACTGCCCGCCACGCAGCTAGTGAAGGTGGAATCCGTGATGGTTGCCTGGCTGAAAGGGCGAACAGCCCCGCCATGGCCACCTGCCGTGCAGGTGGCGAACGTGGACGTGTCCACCGTTGCCGAACCCGTATCCGCGAAGATTGCGCCGCCGTCTTTTTCGGTATGACAGTCGGTTACCGTGGAACCGGTCACCGTTGCCGACGTTGTCGTGAAAATTGCGCCGCCCCAGCCGCCGATGCCGTGGTGCCCGTCGAACCAGCTGCCG
>JAENZA010000079.1 GCA_016841485.1 Methanobacteriota archaeon | reverse complement strand
GGAGAGCGCCAGACTGAAGATCTGGTTGTCCCCGGTTCAAATCCGGGCGGGGGCATTTCAAGCAACTTTCCTGATGCCTTCGCCTCTGAAAGTAATTATGGCGAATGCGAGGTATTTGTAGAAGGTCTTGCGAGATTATTCTGCAGAGCGCATCCCGGAAAGAAGATTGAACCCGGGTGACCGCATCCGGATTTCGGGTGAATTGCGGGTATCTGCTCCAGAAGAGGCAGTCGGCCCGGCACTCGCGCGGGCAATCCAGCGAGCGATTGATACCGCCCAGTACATCAGCGTTGGCCGGCCCCATGTCCTGCCAAACCTCAACCTCGGCGAAGCCCTCCCGATGATCCCGAAGCGCCGATGCCCGGGCGTGGTCAAGAGGATCCAGGACGTTCGTGATCCTGAAGTACCGCCCTTCCGATGCTCCGGTTCGCACAAATGACGAATGAGATAGAAAAAGGTTGGACAGGGTCTTTCGAACGGCCGATTTTCGTCATGCCAGGGTGTAACCGGATTGCTCCCCTTTGGCACGCTGGAAGCGTTCTGCTAGCTCGAACCGTTCTGATTTATCAAGGAACGACTCAGCCGCCCTGAGCAGCCGCTCTTCGCTATCGATATGGAATCGCACCAGCCGTTTCAGATCCTGGATGGCAGGCACCCATTCTGTTCCGGTAATCTCGATCTGGTCCAGTCGATCCAAGCCGATCCTGATTGAGTTGTGTTCGGCGAGGGAATCTTCAACACGTTCATACATTTCTGACCTCGTCCGCTCGTATATCGTCATTTCCTCACCGTACATATGTGAGTACAGTAATCCTCTGGCAACGCTGTAGGTCTCGGAGCTTGCGCGATCATGCACTTCCAGATCGTCCAGCATCTTCAGGATCTGCTCGTGATCCTGCCTGATCGTCTCGATAATATCCTGGTCCACGTATACTCCCCCGGATGCCGTCCCTGACACATCAGTCAGAATAGATAACAGTATCGCCTGAAGAGAGCCGGGCAGGATCTCATGAGGTTAAAACTCCATCATTCCCCGCCCATCAACCTCACCGTCACCGCCACAACCCCGCCGACCTGCATCTGCTGCCATCACCCGGCGTCACGGATGTGTCGGCACGGCCTTTCGGCTATGCAGATAGCCTATCTATCATTAAGACAGAGAGAATCCGATGCGTGTCAAATTCTGCGGAACAGCCAGTCTTGCGGATATGCAGTGTGCAATTGATGCAGGCTGTGATGCTATGGGTTTCATTATGGGCGTGACTCATCAAAGCAGTGATTTTGTAACTCCAGCAGAAACTGCGAAGATGATAAAACAACTCCCACCGTTCATCGAACCGGTCGCAGTTACCCATTTGCAGGAGACGGAAGACCTCATCGGACTGGTGAAAGACTCGCACTGTACGGCATTACAAATCCAGAATACCGTCGAACCATCCGAAATAGATGTCATCCGTGATTCTCTCCCGTATCTGAAAATTGTGAAGGCCATTCACGTGACGGACGAGTCGGCTATGAAGATGGGAAAACTCTATGAACCCTATGCTGATGCACTCATCCTTGACACCAGAACCCGAGAGAAGATCGGGGGAACAGGAATTCCTCACGACTGGAATATCAGTGCAAAAATTGTGGCAATCTCAGCAATTCCTGTGATCCTCGCAGGAGGGCTCAAGCCGGAGAATGTTGCAGAGGCAATACGGAAAGTCTGCCCATACGGAGTCGATGTGCATACCGGCGTCAAGAAAGATGGCGTCCGCAACCCTGAGAAAACCCTGGCTTTTGCCCGCGAAGCAAGAAACGCTTTGCTGAACTTCAGGAACGGGGGATAGCCGGTCCCCTCAACTGTCAGCACCAGGGACAGGAAGTACCTGAGCCGGTGGGACGGCTTTGATCCTCTCGTGCGAGAGGTGATCCGAACCGGGAGGGCAGGGCCCGATGACCGGCGGCGGGTTCGGCTACTGCAACCCCACCGCACGGAGGCAGTGGCCGCCCATGTGGGGCTACCGCGTTCCGTACTCACCCTACCCCGGACCGGTCTACGGTCTCGGCCGGGGGGTCCCCGGGGGTGGCGGCCGGGGCCGCGGATGGCGGTGCTGGTAACTCTCGAACCTCATCGGCAACGCCGCGCAGCACGGCGGGCCGGGTGTCGAGATAGACATAACCGTCGAGGAGGTTGAAGAGGAAGGGGTGGTCCTCGTCACCGTCGCCGATACCGGCCCCGGGGTTCCGGACGACGCAAAGGAGGCAATGTTCTCCCGGTTCGAGCAGGGGAAGACCCGGGGGAACGGTCAGGGTCTGGGGCTCTGGATCTGCTGGATGCTCGTGGCCCGCTACGGCAGCAGAGTCCGGGTGGAGGACCGGGTGCCGGGCCGCCCGGAGGAGGGAGCGGCGTTCCGGTTCACGCTCAAAGAAGCCACACAAAACAGTTAAGAGATCTCCGCAAACAACCCCGAAGTTGTTTTTTGCTAACAACGCCGCACCGGGCGGCTGGGTGCATACATCCGAGCAGCGGTAGAAGAGGGTGTTATCCCGACTGGAGATCCCCGCCGTCGCGGATACCCATAATCGCCAAAAGAGAATAAGGATTGAAGGGCACGGCCCCCCCCACACGAAAGTTCATCACGAATAGGGGTTGATGATCTAGCATGAAGAGGTGTTCCTGCGGTAGATTGAGAGGTATGCACACGGCGTGTGCATCCATGAACGGTCGTGCACCGGACCAGGCTCAGGTTATAAATCCTCATGGCCGATCGGCGCATGGGGACGACCGCGCACGATAAACCCGGGAACACGATGGGGAATGGGTCATGGAAGAGCCAGAACAATCGAGAAGTGCGGGCAGGATCCAGGTAGAAAGCCCTGCGGAAGCACCCCGTGAAGAGGAGACGCCGACCGCGGCAACAAAAGGATCCCCGGTTGCTATCGCCGGGATCGGGGCTTCTGCCGGCGGCCTTGTGGCCCTGGAAGCATTTTTTGCTCACGTCCCGCGCACGACCGGCATCGCATACGTGGTGGTCACCCACCAGGCCCCCGATCAGCCGAGCAGTCTTCCCGAGATCCTCCAGCGGTCCACAACCATGCCTGTCGTGAAGATCGAAGACGGCATGCGTGCCCAACCAGATACCATGTACATCATCCCGCCGAATGTCGATCTCTTCATCCTGCACGGCACCTTCACCATGGTCGAACAGACCCCGCACCAGGGGGTGCGGTTGCCGATCGACACCTTCTTTCGCCAGCTTGCCGAGGACCAGGACGATCGGGCAGTAGGGATCGTTCTTTCCGGTATGGGGAGCGACGGGACCCTGGGCGTGCGAGCACTGAAAGAACACATGGGCATGGTGATGGTCCAGGAGCCGGGTACGGCAAAATTCGGTGCCATGCCGCAGTCTGCCCTTGCAACCGGACTCGTAGACTATAGCGCTCCGGTAGAGGAACTGCCGAATCTGCTCATCGACTATGTTCAACACCAGACAAGGGTTCCGCGGGAACCCCACCCGCACACCGGGCAGATGGAGAACACCCTCACAAAGATCTTCGCGCTCATCCGTACCCATACCGGCCAGGATTTCACCTTCTACAAACGTAACACCATCATTCGTCGGATTGAACGGCGGATGGGCCTGCATCAGATCGCCCGGATTGAAGACTATATCCAGTACCTCCGGGAAGACCCTGACGAGGTGGAGACCCTTGCCAGAGAACTGCGCATCGGGGTCACCCAGTTCTTCCGGGATCCGGATGCCTGGCGGGTTCTCCAGGAGACGGTCTTCCCCGACCTGATCAGTTCCAGGTCCCACGGGGAGACGCTCCGGGTCTGGATCGTGGGGTGCTCAACCGGCGAGGAGGCCTACAGCATGGCGATTGCCCTCCACGAGACGCTGGATGCACTCCAGCGGCATGGAGACCTCCGGTTCCAGATCTTTGCAACCGAACTGGATGCGGATGCCATCGAGACCGCACGCCTCGGAAGGTATCCCGCCAATATCTCTGCGGATGTTTCTCCCGAGCGGTTGGGACGTTTCTTCGTTCGGGAGGGCGATTCGTACAGGGTCCGTGCGGAGATCCGGGAGACCGTGGTGTTTGCCGTTCAGAACGTCATCTCCGATCCGCCGTTCACCCGCCTGGACGTACTGTCCTGCCGGAACCTCCTTATTTACCTCTCCCCCGAGATCCAGAGGCGCTTGATCCCGCTCTTTCACTACGCGCTGAACCCGGGCGGGATCCTCTTCCTCGGTGCAGCGGAGACCATCGGCGAGCACTCGGAGCTGTTTTCGGCTGTCGATGCAAAGAACAAGATCTTCGTCGCCAGGAGGGACGGGTCAACCACCGTACAGCAGATCGGGCTCCCGGGCAGCTGGAACCTGCCTGAGACGACGGGGAGGGGCCGCAGTCTGCAGCCCCAAAAGGCGATCCCGGTCGGCACCCTTACCCAGCAGGAGCTGCTTAAGTATTACGCACCACCTGCAGTGGTCATCACAGAGAACGGCGACATCCTCTACGTGTACGGCCGGACAGGGAAATACCTCGAGATGCCGACGGGAAAGGCAGACCTGAACATTTTCACCATGGCACGGGAGGAATTCCGGTACCAGATCACGACCGCCATCCAGACCGCGATCCACAAGAAGGCGGATGTGACCGGCAACGAGATTACGGTCAGGGACGGGGGGCTCCGGAAGGTCACGGTAACCGTGCGGCCGGTCCGGCGCCCTCCAGGCACTGGAGACCTCCTGATGGTTACCTTCGAGGAGAGCGAGGAGAAACAGAGCGGCCCACCCCGGGCAGAGGTCAGCGGCACGAACCTTGAGGATGCAGCATGGAAGGAGTTAGAGCAGGAGCTCGCCCAATGCCGGGAACAGCGCAAGAATACGATGGAAGCGATGCAGACCTCACAGGAGGAGATGAAGTCCATGTACGAGGAACTGCAGAGCACCAACGAGGAGATCCAGAGCACCAACGAGGAGCTGACCACGAGCAAAGAGGAGCTCCAGTCCTTAAACGAGGAGCTCATCACGGTGAACGCCGAACTCCAGACAAAGATCATCCAGCTCACGCAGACCACGGACGATATGGCCACGCTCTTGAGGAGCACCGAGATTGGTATGGTCTTCCTCGACACAGAACTCCGGGTGCGGCGGTTCACCTAACCCGCCACCCGGATCGTCAACCTGATTCCGTCGGATGTCGGCCGTCCGGTTACGGACCTGGGCACAAACGTCCAGGACGGGAATTCCATCTTCAGGGAAGCCCGTCAGGTGCTGGATACTCTGGCGATCAGGGAGAAGCAGGTGCAGGTCACGAATGGAGACTGGTACCTCATGCGTATCCTTCCCTACCGGACCTCGGACAACCGGATTGATGGGGTGGCGATCACGTTTGTGGATCTCACTGAGATCAAGCGCCTGGAGCAGTCCCTCCAGGAGAGCACCACCTACGCGGAGAGCATCATCAGCACCATCCGCGAAGCCCTGATCGTGCTCGACGCCGACCTGAAGATTGTATCTGCCAACCGTTCGTTCTACGAAACGTTCCAGACAACGCCCGGGGAGACGGAGGGGCGAAACCTCTATGCGCTGGGCGACAACCAGTGGGACATCCCCGAGCTTCGCCACCTTCTCGAGGAGATCCTGCCCCGGGAGACGCAGTTCGAGGGGTTCATTATCGACCACACCTTCCCCGGGATCGGGCGCCACAGAATGCGCCTGAACGCGCGGCAACTTCGTACTCCTGCTGCATCGAAGGAGATGATCCTCCTCGCCATCGAGGACACTACCGGCATCCCGATGCAGGAGCCACAGAACGCCCGTGATGAGTCTCACCAGCAGACTTGAGTAAACTCGTCTTATGCAGGAAGCCAACAGCCCTGACAGCAAGGACTCTTCGGGACGGCGTACCCCGGAGCAGACCGCGCCGGCGGGAGAAGAAAAAGCGGAGCGCTCCGGGATGGATACGCTGGCACTCTGCCAGGAACTCGATATGCACCGGGCCAACCTGGAGCTGCAGAACGCGGAGCTCCGCCAGACGCAGGAACAGCTCAGGGCCCCGGAGGAGGAGTACCGGGATCTCTACGAGTTTGCTCCCGTCGGTTACCTCACGCTGGATGGCGAAGGCCGGATCCGGCAGGTGAACCTGACCGGTTACGCACTGCTGCACGTGGAACGGGCATCCCTGATTCGAATTCGATTCCAGACCTTCGTGGCCCCGGCAAGCCTCCCGGCATTCCGTGAATTTCTGGCCCGCATGGCGGCGTCCGGGGAGAGGGAGAGGTGCGAGCTGGAGGTCGTGAGCCCCGGCCGGAAGAGGCCCCTGTGGCTGATAGCGGAGGGGCACTCTCAGCGGGGTGCCGACGGGGCGGAATGCCGGTACCGGGTGGCCCTTACGGATATCACGGAGAAGAGACAGCTCGAGCAGTCCCTCCGCGAACGCGATGCCACCGAGCTCGCCCGGATTCACCAGGACCTCGAGTCCGCCCACCGTGAGGCGAACCTCTACCTCGATATCCTGACCCACGATATCGGGAACACCGAGAACG
>JAENZA010000078.1 GCA_016841485.1 Methanobacteriota archaeon | reverse complement strand
AGGGCTCGGCCTCTCCCTGGTGCAGATCCTTGTCGAGCGGTACGGGTGACGGGTCTGGGTAGAGGACGGGGTGCCGGGCCATCCCGGGGAGGGGGCGGCGTTTCGGTTTACGCTCGGGATTGCCGGGTAGGGCGGGCGGAGACCGCTGCCGGCCTGGAAGTATATTTTTAGCGTCTCCCCCCGGTGTAGCGCCGTGGGCTGTACGGGAGATGCCCGAACGGACGATTGACCTGCCCGATGGTTGTCAACATATCGAAAGCAAGCCCGGTAGTTGTTATATTACCACACTTCTTACTGAATTCAAAAGAGATATATATTATACAGCATATCCCCACCCGGCCTACAGATCGCACAAATGGAGGGGATGATCGATTATGAACCCATCAAAATTTCTCCTTTCTCGGCAGTCCCCACCTGAAAACAGGTGTTGCCAGCACTTTTTCTCTGCTTCATCTCAACATCACGCCAATCTTCCTGCGGCTCTCCCGCACGGTGAACCGCGATCGCATCGCAGTTGCTCCTTCTGGACTCCGTCTGCTCAAAGAACTGGTCGGCGGCGAGTGAATCATGTTCCGTGAGGTGGAGCAGGGATTGGTACGATCTCTGAAAAAACATGAAAATGTCAGCAAGTCTTCGGGTCGGTTTTCCCGTGAAAAGCGGTGAACGCGAGAAACTCCACTGTCCTAGGCCCTATCGGATCGAATGAGGTGTGAGCATGAAAGTGCATTTAAATGCGATTGCAGGAGTGCTTATCCTGCTCCTTGCCGTTCTGGCAGCACCGGTGGCGGCATCGAAAAAGTCTGTATTTCATGTGTTTTTGAGGGAGTGGGGTCCATATGGTTTGGGGCAGCTTCGGTCTCCACATGGTGTTGCTGTGGATGCCGATGGCAACGTCTATGTGGCCGATACTAATAACCACCGCATCCAGAAGTTCGACAGTTCCGGCACCTTCCTTGCCAGGTGGGGATCAGTTGGGACCCGCGACGGGCAGTTTGATACTCCGGCTGGAGTTGCCGTGGATGCCGCTGGAAACGTCTATGTGGCCGATACTAACAACCACCGTATCCAGAAGTTCGACAGTTCCGGCACCTTCCGTACAGAATGGGGTTCAGAGGGGTCTGGCCATAGGCAATTTCGACATCCACAGGGTGTTGCTGTGGACACCGCTGGCAACGTCTATGTGGCCGATACCGGGAACCACCGCATCCAGAAGTTCAGCGAGTTCGGCGCCATCCGCGACAGGTGGGGTTCACAGGGATCTGGCAACGGGCGGTTTCAGAGTCCATTGGGTGTTGCCGTGGACACCGCTGGCAACGTCTATGTGGCTGATACCGGGAACCACCGCATCCAGAAGTTCGACGGGTTCGGCAACTTCCTCGCCAAGCGGGGTTCACAAGGATCTGGCAACGGGCGGTTTCAGAGTCCATCGGGTGTTGCCGTGGACACCGCTGGCAATGTCTATGTGGCCGATACCGGGAACTACCGCATCCAGAAGATTAACAGACGCGGCATCTTCCTCGCCAAGTGGAGATTAGTTTGGGGATTAGTTGGGATTGGTAACTGGCAGTTTGATACTCCGGCTGGAGTTGCCGTGGATGCTGCTGGCAACGTCTATGTGGCCAATTCCTCTAACCACCGCATCCAGAAGTTCGACAGGTACGGCGGAGCGCTTCATCAGCCTATGGCAGTTGCTGTGGACAATCATGACAACGTCTATGTGGCCGATACTAACAACCACCGCATCCAGAAGTTCGACAGGTCCGGCACCTTCCTTACAAAATGGGGTTCACCGGGGTCTGGCAACGGGCAGTTTAAGAGCCCATCGGGTGTTGCCGTGTCCTACGGCACCGTCTGTGTGGCCGATACCGGAAACCACCGTATCCAGATGTTCGACGAGTTCGGCACCTTCCTTACAAAATGGGGTTCACCGGGGTCTGGCAACGGGCAATTTAAGAGTCCATCAGGTGTTGTCGTGATCGGCGGCACTGTCTTTGTGGCTGATACCGGGAATCACCGTATCCAGAAGTTCGACAGGTCCGGCAACTTTCTCGACCGGTGGGGGTCACCGGGGTTTGGCAACGGGCAGTTTCAGAGGCCATCGGTTGTTGCCGTGGCCCATGGCGGCACCGTCGATGTGGCCGATACCGGGAACCACCGTATCCAGAAGTTCGACTGGTACGGCAACTTTCTCGACCGGTGGGGTTCACAAGGATCTGGTAACGGGCAGTTTCATCAGCCTATGGCGGTTGCCGTGGACAATCATAACAACGTCTATGTAGCCGATTACGGGAACCACCGCATCCAGAAGTTCGACAGTTCCGGCACCTTCCTCACCAAGTGGGGATCAGTTGGGACCGGCAGTGGGCAGTTTCTGTTTCCACTGGGTGTTGCCGTGAAGGCCACCATCAACGTCTATGTAGCCGATTACAGGAATCACCGCATCCAGAATTTTGCCCGTTTTGTGCTCCTTCCCAACCGCGGTTCCCGCAGATCCCGTCCTCGTGTGTACCACAGTCAGCGTCACTGGGATCTTCATCGGTCTAGGTATCGAGGATATCTGCATCACGGAATGAGACTGAGGTGATAGTGCCGGGACAGTGACTGAACCCATTGGAGGTTCGGGCACCGTCATACACTTTTTACCCCCTGCGCGGGGATGCACGGGGATATCGATTACCGGGTGCCTGAGTCGAACCCCCGCTGCCTGCCCGTCCGGATGACTGTTATGAGCAGTCAAGAGGTGCAGCGCCGTTGAACGATTCGTCGGGGAGCGATCTTCGGGAACGCCCCTCAATCGGGCCGGGATGAACGCCATGAGCACACACCCCAGGGACCAATCCGCCCGGCACCGACCGTCACGATCCGGAGAGTTCAGGGCGGGACGGGGGAGGTTCCTGCACGGCACATCCCTTCATGCTTCTCTGCACCCATCTTCGGGCAGGGCTTGCTATGAACGGAACGATGAATAATGCCGCAATGCCGATAGCGCCGCACCACCACTCGGGAACATCTGGATACGCGGTGATCCGGAGGCCGATGTAGAATAAGAAGATGACGAAGGAGACTGCTGAGACGGTCACGTACTGCAGCGGCCGCTCGTGCGGGGTCACGATTGCGTGGTATTCCGGAACTGCGTATACAAAGATGTAGTACAGCCCGAGAATCCCGAGGAGCGTTCCGACGATAAAGATCGGCCACGGCGAGATCCCGAGACCGTGGTTGATATTGCCGAAGTCGTCGTGCTGCAGGAAGGAACGGGTGAAGACGTACTCGAAGACCATGACGAACGTGATGACGCACGTCCAGAAGGTGCAATGGAATGCCCAGCGGTGGTTCTTCACCATCTTCGTCGACATGAGCCCGGCGGTCACGAAGAAGAGGGCGATGTTTGAGAAGGGTCCGGCAAATGCAATGGCCGACGCGGTCGGACCCTCTCCCGCGGCAAAAAGAGCCGAATAGTCAACGTTCTCGTCCCAGCGCGATCCGATCCAGTTTCCGTAGATGATGTTCCACGGGTCCGGTTTCCACCCGAGGAAGTATGCGCAGAAGCTATGTGAGAACTCGTGCATCACGAGAACCAGGAGGTGCAGGATGAGAAAGGAGATGACCGTTATCGCGAGGAACGTTAGGATACCCTGTAATCGGGAGAACCGGGAGCCCGGATCGCCGTTCTCTGCTCCGGGGGATGCAGCCTTCGCACCCGGGTGTTCCTCTCTCCTGCGGTCGATCTCCGGCAGAATATACCCGCAGTAGACCAGGTACAGCAGAAGAACCGAGAACAGTACGAGCGATGTTTCCAGGAATTCCATTGCGATGGCAAAGAGGAGAAACATCCCGGCTGCTATCGCTATCAGCCGGGCTGCAGTATGAAGCCAGTTCATAGCCTCTCCGGTCATACGGGCACCTTACAAACAATAAAACGGCCGATGACGGGATTAGTCTTTGGAAATGTGTCCTGTGAGAAATCGGGCGGCGTGTCTTCCGGGTTCCGGCACGAACCGTCATGGTGGTTCCTGCAGGTGCCCATACTGTAGAGTAAAGGGTTCCCGGTTGTTCGGCGAACGGCTCAGGGGATCATAACTGCACGGCAAATCAACCCCTCCTGGATCAGGTGCGTTTTGGGGAAATGTACTCTAACAAGGGGTGATTTCCCGGACCCTCATCATTCCCGCACCCGGTGCCGGGATCGTTGCGAAATACCCGGCCGATCCTGTTTTAGGCGAAGCATTTAGCGTGTGTTTATATGGGTCTAAATGAATGATATAATATTTTCCATTCGGAAAAAATCGTTGATTCGGTGTAATCACGAATTAGGTGTAATATATCTTCCAGATTGTCAAAAATGCCTTATTTACTGGAGTGTTGAGCTACAATGACAAACAATGACGAAGTGAACAAAATTCTTGGTAGATGCAAAGATGTTGTGTCTGTTGCTGCCGATAGGGCAACCGTAATGGCCGACTCTGCATCAGCCGGTATTTCAGCAGGTGTCAAAGAGATGCGCGAGAAATCAGCGCCCTCTTCGCGTACGGATGACGGCAGTTATTCCCGGGACGGGGATGCCTATGCAGCAACAGAGGCGGGCGAATGCGTGCTCTCCGGCGAGTTATCCTTATCCGGTGCAACGGGCGATGCGGCGGATATAGAAGTCAGGCATCCTCCGGCCGAGGTCGTGAAAGGGTGCGTCCAGAATCGGATTGGGGGATTCAAAAACGGTTTGCACGACAAAAAACTGCTGATAACTGCGGGGACGATGGCCCTTGTCTGGCTGGCGCTGACCATACTTCCGGCCATGGGGTTCAATTCGGCTCCCGTACAGTCCCTTTCCTTCCTGACCTTCGCACGGGGTGGGCTCTCCGGCGGCGTGCCCGGATTTATCGGCGGCCTTATCGGAAAAGGACTGATCGCCTACTTCATGACGCTGCTCATCGTCGGGGGAATCTCCGGTGAGAGCATTGTTTCAAGCATCCGCTCTCTTGCTGCAAAGTTTTCCGGGGGAACATGGGATCTCGCGTCGATATCCCCCCTTTTAGTCGGCGGCGGAGCGGCTCTCTTCATCTACAATTTCCTCGCGGGAACGTCGACAATTATGAACTGCATGGTGGGGGTCGTGGCGTTCATCATCGCGGCCCGCGCCCTGGCGAGCAGATCGGGATGCGTGCGGCAGGTCTTTGCCGCGATCTTTGCAAGAGACGGCAGGGCCGACTCCGGGCTGGTTACGAAGGTGATGGCAGGATGGGCGGGAGGATTTGCTCTCGGCGTCGTCCTCTCCGTCTTCGGGGGGTACACCTGTTACATCGCCGGGTTCGTTCTCCTGGCGGTCGGTGCCGTTCTCATGGTTACCGTTCAGAAGAAAGCGGGAGGTGTCCCGGCATGAGGCCGATGGCGAAACTGCTGCTTGTACTCCTTGCAGTCTCACTCCTCTCCGGAACTGCGGCTGCAAGCTACTCGCTCAGCGATACCAACAACTACGACTACAAACTGGCCAGCAAATACACGTATAGCATGGAAGGCGACGAGTTCGTCGTCGATATGCCGATTGAGGTCTACAGGAAGGGGACGGACGACCTTCTTGCAACCGAAAACACCCTGCTTATCATAGGCAATCTCGGCAGGGTGGACCCCGCGACGAAGAGGCTCGATCTATCCAGCCTTCCCACGGACGTCTACGGCTACACCTATAGCGACCCCTCCGTCTCTGATGAACAGGGCACGGGGACGGTTACCGGCAGCCACTACATGTTCACGGAGTTCGGTATAAACCTGAAACAAAAAACGGCGAATGATCTTGCCGGCTACCTGAAGACCGAACTGGAAAAATCGGTTGAAGGTTCCAGTGCAAAGGTTGAGTACATAGACAAAACGGTGAACGGGCATCGCGTTGTCGGGGTGCTCGAGGTGACGGACGACACCAACTGGAAGGGCGGCGGCGTCGTTTCGGACAACCACCGGAGAAACACGTTTACCTACTATGTAATACGGGAGGATTTCTATCCGGCGGGCTCGGGGCTTGCCTACTTTAAAGTAAACGGTAATTTCGCCTACACGCATACGCAGGGCAGACGACTGTCGAGCTATCCGTATCCTTCGGAGAGTAACGTGAACACTGCAATCTCCGAGATGGATAAAGCACTTGCCGATGCGATGAAATTTTCGGATTCGGTAATAAATGATGCGGCAAATGCAAAATCAAAGCTGATTGTCGGTAATTATAACGAGGTTTTCGGCGGCTACGGGGCCGGCTCATTCTCCATCGACACTCTTGCAGGAGGCCCCGGCGAGACCGAATACGGCATCCCGCTTGTAGTCGTAGCCGGAGTTTTCTCCGCGGGAGCCGCACTTGCAGGTGCTGCAGCGGCAGCAGGCGGCAGCGGCGGCAGCGAGACGGAGCGTACCAGCACCTACAAGATGAGAATCCGAAAAGACTTCGGCGACATCATCGTCTGCGGAAAAAGCCCTGAGACACTCTATGCCCGGATGGTCGAGACCACTGCGGAAGGCGAGGAGATTGAAAGAGAAGACCTTACCGCAGCATTGACGATAACCTCCGGGGGCGGGCTCAGGGTTCAGGAGCAGGCGCTCACCGGCGGCTACATGGCAGCTTCGATATCTGCGGA
>JAENZA010000077.1 GCA_016841485.1 Methanobacteriota archaeon | reverse complement strand
GTACGACCTCGTCGTCTTCATGTCCCCCTCGGTCCGGGAGGGATGTTACGCCCTTCCCGATGCGGCGGAGTACATTACCGCAAATATTCCCGTTCCCGCCTTTTCAGGGAAGGACGGCCTTGATGGATTCAGAAGAAGCAGGGATGAGCTTAAAAAATGGATTGATGCGAATATCCGGTGATGAGACGCTCGAATAAAATGCCGGGGTTGTATCATTTTTTTATGGTGTCATACCCATTTTGCAGGATATAACCGGTCTGCAACCTGCCTGGTTCCCTGTTCACTGAGGCCGTGATTGCGTTCCTAATCATCGGGAGTGCTGAATAATTCGGTTGAATCGCCCCCTTCTCCGGGATAGCCGCTCCCTGTCTCTGCGCACCCGGCGCTGCATGCCGGGGGAAACCGCGATACAATGAAAGAACGTGTACAAACCCGTAACAATGAAATCGTTTTTTTAAAGAGAGAATCGATGGCCTTTCTGAAAATAAATCCTTGATAAAAAAAGAGATATGGCTGCCATTACAGTAGGAAGCTGATAACTGCGAGTATAATGAAGATGATAACGAGCCACTTCGCAATGGTCATCGAGAACCCGGCAATCCCCTTTGCACCCAGGACGAAGGCAACAAGTGCCAAAATGAGGAATAATATCGCCAAACCAATTAAATCTGCCATAATTCACCTCCTGTCGTAATAATTACCCGTAGAAGATTCCCTCACATATAGTATTGCACCGTTCTTCAGAAATTCTCCGGGGCTAAAACAGGATATTGCAATGAAATTATCGCATATTCAATTTTTTTAGAAATCTACCGATTATGGGAGGTCAGGCTTTCACCTTCACGCCGGCCCGTGTACCACGACAAGGCTGCAGATATGATACATCCTGTCAGTCGTCCTCAGCTAAATCTTTCGCCTTTCCTTTTAGTTTTCCAAATTCCTCCTGAACTTTCCCTTCAGCCTGTTCAATCTTCCCTTTGACCTGTTCCGTTTTGTCGCCGGTCAATTTGCCTACTTCTTCACGAACCTGTCCTTTGATTTGTTTGCCTTTTCCCTTGATCTCATCCTCTTCCATAATAGTTTCACTTCCCTCGAGCTCTCTCAGGGGAGGCTGTCCCCTGAGGACATACCTTGATCAGAAACCTCATATATATCATTTCCTCCATCCCCTACAATCACCCCGGACACCCGCAGAATACCATGCAGATACTTTTCCATCATGGAAACCGCAGAAAAAAATCATTACTGCATTGCATGGAACCGGGTACGATTTCATTCCCGGTCCGGCGCTGATTCGGGCCGGATGAGTATTGTATAGATAAGCGTCGCAATTTCTTTCTCACCCTGATCGGCAATTTTCATTCGGGAAAATGAGGGATGGGGCCTCACCCCTGCGTGTTGTCGTTATCCACAGGAAACAGATTTCAGGTTGGCGCCGTCGCCATTGCGACCCCATGAACAGGATCATGATTGCCTCTTCCCTCCGGCAACCATCGCAGGGAATCCGAAAATATCCGGAAATTTTTAAGAAAACATTATGGGATGCCGGATGCCTAACTAACGAAGCAGGGGCAGGCATGGACAGCGAAAGGGTTACGCGGACACTCGTCATCACACTCATTCTCAATATCATCGTCGCCGTCCTCAAAGGGGTGACCGGCTTTCTGACCGGGTCCGTGGGGATGATCGCCGACGGTCTCCACTCGCTCTTTGACTCGGTATCGAATATCATCGGTCTCATCTCCATCCATTTTTCATCACTTCCTCCTGACCGACAACACCCCTACGGCCACGGGAAGGTGGAGACCGTGGGTACCATGGCCGTCGGGGCGCTTCTCCTCTTCACCTCTGTTGAGGTCGTCCGGGAGGCGATTACCCGGGCCATGGAGGCCACCGTCCTGGAGGTGACCCCCGTGATGGTCGGGGTGATGGTGGTCACGATCATCATCAACATCGCCGTCAACCGCTACGAGCGCCGGGTGGGAACCGAGGAGAACAGCGAATTTCTCCTCGCCGATGCGAAGCACACGCTCTCGGATGTCTTCGTCTCGTTCTCGGTCCTTGTCGGGTTTGCCCTCGTTGTAGCCGGGTTCCGGCTTGGCGACGCGGCGGTCGCGGTTCTCATCGGCCTGCTGATCGCAAAGATGGGCGTCGAGGTGCTCAAAGACGCGGTGCTGGTTCTCATCGACACATCCGATGTCCGTATCGAACAGGAGGTGGCCCGAGTCGTCCAGCGCATCCCCGGTGTCCGGGGGTATCATGATTTCCGGTGCCGGGGCAAACCGAATGAAATGTTCTGCGACCTGCACATCGTCGTCGACCCGCAGATCACCGTCCTTGAGGGACACCAAATCGGCAACGCGGTCAGAGACGGTATAAAAAAGGGTGTCGAGGGTATGGTCGATGTCGTGGTCCATATCGATCCGGCCCGTGGCACCGAAACAAAGGATAATACCGCCTCCCTGCAAACCCCTGAATACGAGGCGAAATGACGAAGCAAAAGGTCCTGTTTGTCTGCAACCACAATGCCGGCCGCTCGCAGATGGCCGAGGCGTACCTCGCCGCCCGGTATGGTAGCCGGTACGAGGCATATTCCGCCGGGAACTCTCCGAGCAGTGCGATGAGCGAATACACCCTGCGGGTGATGGCGGAGGCGGGCATTCAGATGGACGGGCATGCCCCCAAACCGCTGGACGGGTTTATGGCGGATCATTTCGCCGTCGCCGCCCGGCTCTGCAACTGTGCGGAGAGCTGCCCCCGTCTCCCCCCGGCCGACCGGGTCATCGAGCAGCTCTTCCCCGACCCTGCGGAGTTCTACGGTTCAGAAGAGGAGATCCTGCGGGGATTTCGTGAGGTGCGTAACCTGATCTTTACCTGGGTGGACGAGACCTTCGGTGATGAGGAGGATAAGGATACTGCCCTCGTCATCACCTGGCGGCGGCCGGAAAGCCCCATGCCCCCCGCGGTGCTCTGTTCCGATACCGGGCGGTTCCTGCAGGAGGCCTTTGCGGGCATCACCGGCATGCTCGGGG
The DNA here is from genome assembly GCA_016841485.1 of Methanobacteriota archaeon. GTDB lineage: Archaea > Halobacteriota > Methanomicrobia > Methanomicrobiales > Methanomicrobiaceae > Methanovulcanius. Next base: position 3,612 of record JAENZA010000077.1, on the reverse strand, counting down.
CACAGGATGTCGCCTGCAGGATAGAGGAGGAAGAGGGCCCGATGGCCATCCTCTTCAACGGAACGCCCTTCGAGGAGATTGTTCCCATCTATGTCCCGAAGACCTGCAGCCTCTGCGGGTCATGTGACGGGTCCGGGGCGGAATGCACGGGCCAGCGACGCTACGAGGGCATCCCCGAATCCGTCCTCCGCCTTGCCGCCCGGCGTGCGGCGGGGCTGTAAATCTTTTTTTTATACCGGGGGCGATTCGTTCCCTGCCAAAACGTCTCATTTCAGACTGAATTGGTATTGAACCAACGGTTCCCCTGTTCAAAGCCATATCCTCCCTCATCGTGTCAGCCCGTCGGTCGCTGATGGGAGTGCTACACCGTTGGCGTCTGCGAATACATGATAAGGGCAAAGGTGATGAGAAAGACGACGGCGATAAGAATGGGATAGATAAATCTGAGCAGCCAGTCTTCTTCTTCGGTCTCGGGGAACAGTTTCACCATGATTGCGGGGTGGCACCCTGGGGAATGCCTGATGTATGGATTTTTCCGATCAGTGCTTTACGTGATACCCGAAGAGCCTTTCCCCTGCATGAATCTCCATCGCCTTCGGCGCCGGTGAACCCGATACGCTGCAAAATCCTGTACCGTTAACGATGCAACCCGTCAGGGTTGGTGAACCCTTATCAACAAGCCATACAACATAATCTCGTACTATGGGAACGTATCGTGATCTTCTGGTAAACCCCCGTGCATTCTTTGACGGGATGTTTTCGGAGGAGAAACCGGATCTGAAAATACCAGTCGCCATCGTCGTCGTGATTGCGCTCGTCAGCGGTGTGACCGCGATGACGGTATCATCCGTCACCGCCCAGCTCATGCCGGCGGAACTTGAGGGCATGGGAACGATCATGGGAGCTGTCGGATTTATTGCGGCATTCATCGGCGCATTTCTGATGTGGGTCATCTGGGCCGGACTCTTCCACGGCATCTCGGCTCTTCGGAGCGGGAAGGGAAGTTTCAACAATACCCTTGCGGTGACCGGCTACGGCATGGTCCCGCAGATCATCTCCGGCATCATCGGGGGGGTCTTCTCCTGGTGGTACTTCTCCGGTGTCACCGTGCCGGTGGTGACCGATCCCCTGCAGATCCAGGCGGTCGTGACCGATATGATGGCGACCCCGGAACTGATGATGGTCTCGGTGATCGGCATCATCTTCCTCCTCTGGAGCGCCAACATCTGGATATTCGGGCTGATGGAGGCCCGGCGAATCAGCGTGAAGGATGCGGCCATCTCCGTCCTGATTCCTGTCATCGGCTATATCATCTTCTCGCTCTGGCAGTATGTGGGGTTCTGATATGAAGGGATATGCAGTTCTGGCATGTGCGGCACTCCTCCTCGTCCTTCTGGCCGGGCCGGCGGCGGCGCAGCTCACTCCGGCCGAAGAGGCGTCACAGCTTGCCGTCACCTCCTACACGGTCGAACCGGAGGTCTTCATGTACGGCGACACCGGGACGATCAAGGTGATGGTGACGAACACCGGCGCAACGCCGGTCGCAGTCTCGCGGGTGAAACTCTACTCCAACGACCTCTCGGTCTATGATGACGGCAACTACGACTCCGTGGGGACCATCGGGCCGGGCAACAGCCTCCCCTTCACCTTTACGGTCGTCGCCGATACAACGGACGGCATCTATTACCCGTTCTTTTATGTCGACCTCCGTGATGCCGGCAGCCTTCGCTACCGGATCCCGGTGACCGTCGACTCCACCGGGCTTACGGCATCGGTCACGGACAAACCCGATGCCTTCTCCCCGGACAAGAAGGAGGTCATCACCATCCTCGTCGGCAACCCCCGTGAGAACACGGTGAACGCCGTCGAGGTGGTCCCGGTCAAAGACGGGTTTTCCACCGTGCAGACCGCGTCCTTTATCGGCACCCTCGTCCCCGACCAGTCGGCGGAGGTGACCTTCGAGGCAACCCCCATGGAAGAGACGGTGATGACCTTTGCCGTCCGGTACAGGAACGGCATCAATGACCACGAGACTCTCGTGGATGTTCCCGTCACCTTTGGCGAGGACAAGAAACGGGCGGAGATCGTCCTCAACAATATCATCGTCGAGTCCACAGGAACCACCTATATGGTCACCGGCGATGTGACGAATGCGGGCCTCGAGGATGCGAAGTCGGTCGTCGTCACGGTCGCCATGCCCGGCATCCCGGTCGACCCCTACCGCTCCTACGTGGTGGGAGCCCTCGAGCCCGATGACTTTGCCGGGTTTGAAGTGACCTTCGACGCAAATCCCGGTGAAGAGGTCCCCCTCGTTGCCATCTACAAGGATGTGGACGGCAATCTCTATGAAGACGAGATCATCATGACCACAGCGGACCAGGTCCCCGATTCCCGGCCGGGCAGTGGCTCTGAGATGACGCTTCTCTGGATCGGCCTCGTCATCGTGGCCATTGCCGTGGTGGGCGGCATCATATTCTACTCATGGAAGAAGAAGTAGGTCCGGCAGGTCCCGGCAAGGGGACGGAACCGGTCATCCGGCTGGAGGGCGTCAGCAAGGTCTACTCCCTCCCCTTCGGCGACGTTATCGCCCTCGATGCGGTGAGCCTTGCCGTCATGCCGGGGGAGTTCATCGCGATCATGGGCCCGTCGGGCTCCGGGAAATCGACCCTTCTCAACCTTATCGGGTCGCTCGACGTCCCGACCGCAGGACGCCTTTTCATCGATGGGCGGGACACGAGCGTGCTCTCCGACGATGAACTGACCGAGCTCAGGAGGGACCGCATCGGCTTCATCTTCCAGCAGTTCAACCTCATCCCGCTGTTAAACGCCTTTGAGAACGTGGAATATCCGTTGATCCTCAAAACCCGGCAAAGCATTAAAAAGAGCAAAAAGGCACAGGAGCTCCTTCTCCGGTTAGGGCTGACCGAGGCCATGCTTGCCCACAAACCCAAGGAGCTCTCCGGCGGACAGCAGCAGCGGGTCGCCATTGCAAGAGCACTGATCAACGATCCTGCCATCCTCCTCTGCGATGAGCCCACGGGCAACCTCGACACCAAGACTGGCAAGGTGATCATGGACCTCTTAAAGGAGGTGAACATGTCGGGCAAGACGATCATAATGGTCACCCACGACCCCGATGTGGCGATGTATGCCAGCCGGACGATCACCATCGTCGACGGGAGGGTCGTATGATATTCTTCGAGATCTCCAAGAGAAATATCCGTCTCAACTGGCTCCGTTCGCTCCTCGCGGTCCTTGGCATCGTCATCGGTGTGATGGCCATTGCCTCGATGGGCATTCTGGGCAACTCGCTCACCCTCTCGGTCACCGAATCGCTCTCGTCGGTTGGTGACTCGATAACCGTCGTCCCCTCCATCGGGGGAGGGAGCATGGGAGGCCCGACGACGGCGAACGAACTGATCACCGACCGGCAGGTCCAGCAGATCCGGCGGGTGGCCGCCCCGAATGACGTGGTCCCCCTCTATTCCGGGGTGGACCGGTACGAGATCGGCGGTGAGAAGGGAGTGGTGGCCGTCTACGGCATCGCACCCGAGGAGATGCCCGTCCTCGTCGACCTCGCGGACGGGGTCTACCCGCGGACGACGGGCGGGG
>JAENZA010000076.1 GCA_016841485.1 Methanobacteriota archaeon | reverse complement strand
TGAAAACTCATACTGCCGCATAGCCTGCAGGACCTCACGCCCTCCGGTATCACCGTCAGCCGCCCCTCCCGGTAACATTCCGAGCACAACCACCGGCCGGTCGTCAGGATGCGGGGAGGCCGGGGATCAGTTTTGCTCACCCCGCGGTCCCTCCTTTCTCCAGGTCCGAGATCCGGAGCTTCAGCGCCTTGATCTCGTCGTCTCTCTTCTGCAGTTGCCGTTGAAATGATAGTTCCATCGTGTTTAGCCGTTTTTCAAGTTCAATCCGGTAAATTATCGGGTTTTCGCTGCACTTCATGATCGGCCCCCCTTCTCCTGTGCGAGTTGCCAGGAGATCCGCCGGCCGGGTCCGAGGACCCGCACGAAGATCCCCCGGTTCCGGAGCATCCCGGCCGGGACCGGGATACCCTTCTCCTCCAGGTCCCGGAGGGTGAACGGCCGCCGGCCGTATGTCTCCGTGACGGCCGCCAGGAAGTCCCGCCGGCAAACCTGCACCGCACTCCTCAAACCGCATCCTCTCCGAAAAGCACCCCGTAAAACTCCTTCCGGATCTCCCGGGCGAACTCCCCCTGCTCCTCCGGGTCCTCGAGGAGCGCCATATCCGCCCCGCAATCACAGACCGGTCGAGGGTCCGGAGTGAGCAGCCGGAAACCGCACCCGGGACACTTCCACATCTCAAACCTCACCCGGACCACCCCCCCGGGTCACATCTTCCACCAGGCGAGCAGCCAGGCCGAACGCCTCAGCCCGGCCCCGCAAGTATACCGCGTGATCGGGTACGTCCCGGTTATGCCTCGCCGTCTCCGCGCAGGTTGTTGAAGCCTCCCGCAGCCAGGCGATCACATCCTCGACGGTCCGGAGGTTATCGATATCAGGCAGGTATCGCTCGTCAGGCATCCGGACCGCCTCCGCACTCGTCAGGCGAGGGTGCTTCACAGACCGGGCAGGTAGGATTGGCGTATGGGTCCTCTGCACAGATGCCGAAGTCATACCCGCAGGACGGACACCGGAGGGTTACGGGACAGGGAGAGAGGGAGTTCTCCCCGCAGTACTGACACATCAGCGATCATCCCCCTGCTTTGAGCTACCTCTCTGCTTGATAGGAGGTATCCCGATCTCCCCGACGCGGTGGAACTCGTTTGCGAGCGTCGCCAGGGCATCCTGTGCAATCAGGCAGACCGCATCATCCCCGAAGTCGATCCGGCAGAAGTGGTATGCGAGTTGTGCAGCGAGACGGCGATCTGCTTTGGCGTCGAACGACCCGCACCAGAGAGGCCACGCAGCATAATCCAGGTCGGCCCCTTCCAGGTCGGCCCCTCTCAGGTTGGCATCTCTCAGGTCGGCCCCTCTCAGGTTGGCATCTCTCAGGTCGGCCCCTTCCAGGTCGGCCCCTTCCAGGTTGGCATCTCTCAGGTCGGCCCCTCTCAGGTTGGCCCCTCTCAGGTCAGCACGCTTGCCGCCTTCCTCGTCCCTCAGCCACATCTGATGCAGCCGCAACGTTTCTTTGAGGTCCATCACTGACCGCCCCCGGAGAGGAGTTCTGCAGCGTACCGCCGGAGATCATAGGCCGCCTTGATCTTCGCCTTGAACCCTTCCGGGTCCCGGAAGTTTCCATAGACCTTGAAGCAGCCGCCCTTCCCAGGTGTCCCTACCTCGATACTGTCCGGATCCTCTGATATGTGGATATGGCGGTACTCCACCACGACCGCCCCCGGTCCGGACCCGGCCGGCAGGGTGGGGAGATCAGGAGGCATCCCCATCCCCCTTCATCAAACAAAGGTAGGGTCCACAGTGGAGGTAGCACGGCGAACCGCCGCAGTCGTTAAAACATCTGCCAAAGCCAGGGCCGCCGCACCCGTCGCGCCAACACACGTTACGGCATCGTGATTGCGGATGTGAGGCAATCGCCTCAAAAAGTATGGCATTCCGGATCGCGTCATTCGCCGGCAGGAGTTCCGGCCGGGAGAGGAGGTTATGATACGTGGCCACTCAGATCGCCCCCGTCGCAATCCCGCGCATGTGCACCCGAAACTCCTCAGAATTGAGTTTCAGCGCCTCAGACGGATAGAATACCGCCTGTTGCTTGCCATCCATCATCTGCCGGTCCCGCCGTCGAGGGTCTTCGAAACGGTCCACCGGGATAACGTAGTAGTCCTCGCACTGATGGATGATACCATATAGTGGAGCATGCGCTAACTTTGCAATCTTCTTCAGTCCCGCATACTCAAAGAACGGGATGTAGAAAGCGTTGTAAGGCTTCTGATACTCTTTCCACTCAATAATCGCCCGGAATTGACTATCAACCTCCAGCACAAGATCGACATCATAGAGCGATACCCGGTGAGGTAGCCCCCGGAAAACATCGTTCAGCGCCCGGCGGTATGTCGGGTTATCGGTCCGGTTCCGGCCGCCTTCGCACACGCCGCCCGGTGTTGCCGGCGGGATCATCTCTTCGCCTCCTCCGCGACGATGATCGGTGCCGGCCGCTTCCGGTCCGGACCCGGCCGGCCGGCAGGAGCACAGAGACTCTTGCAGAGCACTTCCGCCTGTGTCCGGAGAATGGTAAAGAAGCACCCCTCCAGAGTATTCGCCGGACATTCCGCGCACGGCAGGTAGTGCTGTCTGCATGGGATCTCTGCCGTCTCGATGCAGGCCACAAGATCAGCCACCGTCCGGAGAGCGTTAGCCCGCCGGTAAAGATCGTCGGCCCGGGTCACTTCGACACCCCCCGGGAGAATACTGCATTGACCGGCGGCGACTCCAGCCGGCAGAGTCGCTCATCAACCTCATCGAGTTCTTTCGTCTCCACTTGTTTGATCCGATCTTCAAGCAGCGCCAGCGCCCTGCCGTAGTTGTTTTCGACAACAAGCACCCGCGCCTCCAAAGATTCAAGTTTCTTTGAAAGCATAGAGGATAATGCGGCGGATACCGGGGAGGGTTCCAGGGTTCCGGCTATCGCGCGGCAGCCGTGAGTCTCTGCGAGGTGCTTAACCTCCTCCTCAAAGGAGAGGATACGCGCCCGCGCCGCCTTCCCGATGCCGGCGTACACGTTGGGGTTGTCTCCCGCGTCGTCTATGGTAACAGTTGACAGCCGTTCATAGACAATGAGGGACTCAGCCCCTTCTTTCTCAATCCCATACACCTTCTGCAGGACCTGCACACGCGGGAGAGGACGCCCCACATCCCGGGTACTCCAGGTGTAGAAGATGTCCTGCTCAAAATCGGTTAACCTCTCAAATTCTGGGAGTTCATGCACCGTTTTTATCATTCTGCTTTCGCCTCTTTCGGCTCTGTGTTCTCCAGATCCATACCAAGCGCTTCAAGGCCCTTTTTTAGGGTGAAGCGCATCGCATCGGAGAAGTCAGCGCGATCAAACTGCTCCTGTACCTCTTCGATGGTCTCACGCAGCCGCCGAGGAAGTCTTATCCTCGTCTGTTTCATGGGTTCATCGTGGTCTTCCATAACACCACATAACACAGTGTAACACATATGGATTTATGCCTTCCGGTGTTACACCGTAACACAGAGGCCCGAGATGGGTTTTTAGAACGTTCTGGAGGGAGCATGGTAGCGAAGGAAGATTACAAACATATCACGGTCAGGATGCCGGTCGATATTCTCGAAAAAATAGAGGGATTAGCAAAAGCGCATCACCGGGACCGTTCCGGTGAGATCATCCACGCTTGCGCGCTCTATGTTGCTGCGCACTCTGATAGTCCGGATAATGTCTACTCTCTGTTATTTGAAAAATTCTTAGAGGAGCAGCAGAAAGAGCAGAAGAAGGACAACCCCGATAAGTGGGTGAAGGTTGAAGAGGGGTGGGTCGATTAATGCTGCTCCCGATCAAGATCTCCCCCCGCCGCCGAGTATGGGCTGATGTGTCCTTCCGCTACGAGAAGCACATCTATGCATCATCCACAGAGGACGTTGCCAGGTATACCCTCAAGTACGGCCGGGTCAATGGTATCTACGAAGATGAGGAGATTGCCCAGGATCTCAAGCGTACCGTGTACTCGATGCTCCGCGACGGTATCCCCCGCCGGCAGATCGTCGAGGAGACCTCAGCCCTCTACGGTATCCCGGCGGAGTGTGTGGAAGAGGTAGTTGCCGCAGGGGAGGCAGACTACGATCTGATCCTGGGTGTTTCGTGAGGAGTGAGAAGAAATCTGGTGGAAAGAGGTAGAAAAATATTAATTTATTAACTCGACTGAGAATTGCTGTCGAAAAATACCTTTAAGAATTCATGCGAATCAATGTACGTCTTTGCATCATTTTGCTTAATGTATCGCCTCTCGTTTGTAAATTCGCTTGTACTAGCATATATTTCATGAACCTTGCAGAATTTGTCCAAAATGTGAGAACCTTTGTTGCCTTTTGAATCCACTGAGCACTCCTGTTTGAACTGAGTAATATCTTTACCTTGGCATACAGGGCATTCACAGCGCAGCTCAGTGCCATACATCTGCTCATGATTTGACAAAGTAACCAAGCCTAAACTATCCGCATCGAACCTTTTCACTTCGTCAATTGATTTTCGAATGACGTTTCCGAACTTGTCTTTCTTTGGTGGAACGGATCTTGCATATAGAGAAGTTATGTCAAATCCCCAAAAATTCGGGACATGCATGAAGGAAGTTGTATAATTTGATCTCCAGTATCTGTCGACTCCTGAACACACTAAAAGGACATCATCATCTCTCTGCTGCAAAAAACGATAATTCGGATAATGTTCTGAATATTTCCTATATGCTGCACCGATAATCGGAAAACCACAATCTATTAAATGTTCATATTTCGCTTCGAATAAGTCGTTTTCCATTCCCATGTCGAGATAAGGAATTACAATGTCGGCACCATAGGCAAGTGCTCTTTTTGAAAGAGCTTGTAAATCCTGCTGAAAGTGATCGAAAGATTGATTCGGATGGGATTCAGGGATTGAAATATTTTTAAGATTACAGTTCACCTGAAAATCAACTAGCGTCTTAAGGTTCTCAATACCGATTACGTTATTTTCATCGTACAGCATCTTTGCTGTGAATGCGGGATAATAAATGATGAATTTATTAGGGTAGGCATTGACCAACCCAGTTACGCTTCTCTGCGCTTGATGGAAAACACCATTTTGCTTCAAAAATCTTTGTAATTGAAGAAGATCATGGCTTTTTGACGCTTGCACAATTTGATTTTCAAATGCTATTGAGGGACCTTGACCGAGACCAAGGGAAGAAACAATTTTGTCCATTGTTTCGACCTGGTAGTTGTGTTCTGTCGAGGTCAGGCTCCGAGTAGGTGTTTCAAATGAATTTGAAGACGAAAGCCGAACTCGGACAACCCTTGCACCCGTATCCTCATCTTTTACTTCTGATTTAATGCGAATTGTCATAATCGTAACCACCAAAACTCTGCTTTAGAATTACATAGTCCTTATAAAGTCGATCAATTTTTCGAATTTTTCGAAATAGCGTGATCCCGCACATTACAAGTGGAAGAACTAAAATATATCCTATGGTGAAAGCAACGGGAAAAAGGACATTGTTAATCTGGAGCATAATTACTGGAATGACAAATAGTGCTATAAGTATTGAAACTCGATTCAAGTCTTTTTCCAATTCGATTTCATAAAATACCATGTCATCATATTCATTTGAGTATTTTAAAAATTTAGATTCATTCATAAAACCGATAAAATCATCATAAAGCTCCTTCTCGCTTTTCATATTGTTTCCAGTGAGAGCTTTCTCTTTCAATTCTCTATTGACCAGCTCATCCTTTGCTAGGACTAAAAAACCCAGAAGAGCAGCTTTATTCATACTGATTTTACTTTTATATCTCTCAAAAAAGTTTGAGAAGGAGATTGCAGCGGGAGCACCCAAAAGCGCAATTATAATGGGTATAGTAACTTCAAGATTCACCCATTATCAGCCCTTTAATTTTTGATGCTGTAGTATACTCTGGATACCTAGAATACACATATCGTAAGATCCCTGAATATCCAAGTTGTGTCGCATCCTTTCGTAAATTGCCCATAATCTTCTTTTCTTTCTCGGGGATGAGTGCAATTATTTCATCTGCTCTATCACATCCGCTCTTTGTCAAAATAAAGTCAGTTCTATCGCCATTTTCAACTTTGCTTATAAGACCCTTTTTTTGCAAGTTTTTTACAGTTTCCTCTAACACAAAACTGTAAGGGCCATAGTCATAGGGGATGAAATGGAAGTATTCATTGAGATCCTTTTTAATTTCCTTGACAAAGACAAAAAATTGCTTCGTAAACATCAACCATCCCTTAATCATAGACCTACCTCTATCTTGTGCCGGCCCTATCCTTACAAATGCCAAGACCCAATCCTCAGGAGAGATTTGTGATTCCATGTGAAGACCAACTATTTATGGGACGGATATACTTTGCCCTTGTGTGGTGAATATGAATGATTAGAGATCTTCCCCTATTTAATAACACTGAAAACAAACTGCGAGCTTAAAATCCTTTAAGATAAAAATAAGGCCGTTCTTAATCGAACTGAGCAATCTATTCAGGCGAAGGGGTGAGGAAGCACCGGCCCCTTTCAGCATCCCGCATGGGTGCGCGGTCCCTGCACCCCCTTTTTGGTTACCACCTCTTTAAGACCCCTTACACAGAATGTTCGGTAGTCAGAACCTGTATGGTCAGATACATAACTGTATGGACAGTAGAACGGAGAAGAGAAAATGCC
>JAENZA010000075.1:6394-6877 GCA_016841485.1 Methanobacteriota archaeon | reverse complement strand
GCATATCCGGGAGCCCGCGGGCAGGCGGCAACACCGATACCCTGCTGAACGCACTGGCCGATGGGGCGGCGTCGGCGGGGGCGGAGACGGAGGCGGTCCACCTGCGCACCTACGCGATCGCCCCCTGCACGGGCTGTGAGCGGTGCCGCCGGGACCTCACCTGCACCCGGTTCTTCGACGGCATGCACCTGCTCTATCCGAAGATCGAGGCGGCGGACGCCCTCATCCTCGGCTCGCCGACCTACAACTACAACATTACGCCGGAGATGAAGGCCTTCATCGACCGGCTCTATCCCTACTACCGGTTCTCCGCAAAGCGCCCCGGCCCGTACTCGAGTGTCTTTCAGGGCAGTGGAAAAACGGCGCTCGTCTTCTCGGTCGCCGAGCAGGACGATCCTGTTGAGCGGGGTTTTGCCTTTCCGGCGATGCAGCGTCCGCTCGTGTCACTGGGCATTCCGGTAACGGATATGTTGCCGGCCGATG
>JAENZA010000075.1:0-6384 GCA_016841485.1 Methanobacteriota archaeon | reverse complement strand
CCGAGGGCTACTTCGCGAAGGGGGCGGTCGCGGCCGACCCTGATCTCCTTGCACGGGCCCATGAGGCGGGCAGGCGTTTCGTTCTGCCGTAAACAGAATGGGCGAACCTTCGTATGAATGAATAATGAACGAATCTGTTCGTCCGACCTTTTTTTTAATTTTTTCCGTCCTCTTTGACCTTCAGATAGAGAAAAAGAGCGAGCGCGGCGGTGCAGTCGATGAGGAGCAGGAGGACGAGGAGACCCGGCGGCAGGATGCCGGGGTCACTGATCGGCGGCCCTTTCATCTCCGGGGCTTCGTCGAAGGAATAGGGGTAATCCCCGGCGGCAACCGGGAGGAGTCCATGGAAAATGAATATGCTTAACACGACGGCGACCGCGAGGGTGACATACAGGAGACGTCGGGCATGACGGTGATCGGGAGAGGTCATTATTATCGACGAAGGATATGTAAGTGCTGTCCGAAATGCCTTGTGGGTACACAGCGGGCGGAACAACCGGAGACGTCGGCATCGATGCGGCAGGGTAGCCCCTGGTTCAGAGGATGCCGGAGGAGAGGTCCGTCCGGGACTCGAATATCCGCGGGGGGTTGGGAGAAGGTTTGTGATGGCCCTTGTGGAATGAATTGGTCTCTGATGGCGATTTTTCATTCATTTCCCTTCTCTCAGGTGACGTCAGCGCAGGGTAGCCATACCAGCCTACACCGGGACGCCCGACGATTGAACGATGGGGGAGCCGATGACTGAAGGAATACTATCCAATGTAGGTTCTGCTCAAAAATAGTAATGAAATCAGGGTTAGACAAATGTATTTTGACGAGATGACGGTCAGCGTCCAAAAAGTGCCTTATCTCTCCTGTTTTACAAGGACACCCGAAAAGAGATTTGCCGGATACTCTCCGGTCTGCACCATCTCGTCATCGCGCCGGTACCCGTTGACATCGGTAAGAATGACCTGGGCTCCCCATACTGCATCATCTGCCGTTAAGGGTGAGATATGCCCCCAATATCTTGCGGTGTCCCTTCCTCTCGACTGGCATTCGATCTCCGTCGGGTCCTCGGCCTCGCCGGTTGCCATGGTTCTTTTCAGAATCTCGATAAATTTGGGCGTTGCCAGCGGAGGGAACGTGAAGAGGCTCTTGCCCATTGCCTCATCATTCCCGGAAAGACTCAGCATCAGCACCATTTTCGGGTTGATGTAGTCGATGATTCCTTCCGCGTCGCAGGTGACGATGCCGACCGGGGAGTTCTCGGCCAGTGACCGGTACCGCCCTTCGCTGAGTCGAAGTGCCTTGTCCACTTCCTTTCGCCACGTGATGTCACGGGAAATCCCGAGAACCCCTATCGGGTTTCCCTCTTTGTCCCTCAGTGCCCGGACTGCGTTTTCCACCCATATGGTGGATCCGTCCTTGCAGTACTCCTCCGTCTCAAAGAGGATGGTTCGATCCGGATCGGCAGCTCCGGTCATTTCAAGGGCCAGTTGCTCCTGGAACCGGCTTGCGATCATTTCGCAGGATTCCCGGGTCATCTTATCTTCAAGGGGCTGTGCAAGATCCTCTTCGACAGTGAAGCCACGCATCTTCTTCACTGCAGGGCTGACATACGTCATGTTGAAGGTCAGATCGAAGATCCAGATATTGTCTGCCGTGTTGTCCGCGATGAGGCGGTATCGCTCCTCGCTCTGGCGAAGCGCCTCCTCCGCCCTCCGCCGTTCAACGGCATACCGGATCTTATTGATAAGCTCGGCAAACTGTGATTTGGGATCGCCGCCTTTCTGGATGTAGAAATCCGCACCGTTGTTGAGGGCCTCGATGACCACTTCCTCGCGGCCCTTCCCGGTGAAGATGAGAAACGGCGTATCATCTCCGCTCTCCTTGAGGTGCTTGAGAAACTCAATGCCGTTCATATCCGGCATCTGGTAGTCCGAAAGAATGGCATCGAAGGGTTGTTCCGAGAGCAGCCGCAGTCCTTCGGGTGCCCCCTGTGCCGTGGTGACGGAAAATTCACCGGAACGCTCCAGAAAGATGGTGCAGAGTTCGAGAAGAACGGGCTCATCGTCGACATACAGGAGGGATATTTTCGATGGTTCTGCCTCGACGACTGCCATATTATAGGAAATTTTGCTACTCAATTGTAATAAGAGTATGGAATTCTCCTCATGTCACGAGTCTGATATGATCTATTTGCTACGGAATATTTTCACATCGTGACACGATTGCGGAGGGTGGGCAGCAGTCGTTCATAGAAGGAAGCTTTGCATGTTCCCCCTTCGGGCCTACCTATGTCCCTTCCCCTGAACCGGGAGAGGTCCGACACTTTTCTTCCCGGGGTTTCGGGCAAGGGCATTTTTTCAAGTGCACGGCCACTCGTCCCATCTTCCCTTTATCCCCTGGTCGGCTACCGGGGGATCGACGGTTCTCCCCGCGGATCCCGGCTCATATATTTATAGGAGGTGGGCAATTGTGCCTGTTGTGAGAATACATGCCGAGTGATTATTTCGAACTGATGCTCCGGACCCTGCACCTGACGCCGGAGGAACGGGAGATCATCCTTGAGAAGAGAAAGAAGCAGTGCATCTGCGATATGTGCCCCACGTATAAGGCCTGCGCCCTGAAAGAGGAGGCGAAGGGGGCAGGGAGTAAAACGGGAGTCGGCGGGGGCCCGGCCGAAGGAGAGAGTGAATGGGCCCTCAAGGGCGAGTGCGCCTTCTGCACCCTGGGAACGAGCGGCTGTATCGAAGAGGAGGTCGAATGCCTCTGTTCCACCTGTCCCCTCTCGCGGGAGATGGGCCTTCGGTACTCCTTCTACTGTACCCGTGGGTCGGAGACGCAGCAGAAGATCCGCGACGTGATCGGGGTTCGGTGAAGACGCGCCTGTCCGGGAGGATTGGTGATGGCCGTTGCCGGGGTTTTGTTGGAGGCCCCGCCTGGCTGCCACGCCGTTCTGCCCAATATCCTTTCCCCAGATAGCTCTTTTTTATAATCCTCTCAGATGCACGAGTGCCGAATTCACCGAATACCGGTGGTGCCGCTCCTCATGGTTCGTCATTGCACCGTCCGATATACTCCTCTATCGGGACGGCGCTCTTCCGGTAATACTCGTAGATTCGTTCGGCCCATGCAAGAGCCTCGGGTGCGGTGCTCACGAAGCCGTTCATGAAATCATAGGTATGCGAACCCCTGAGGTACATTTTCATGGAGAGGTAGGTGTCGGTGACCGTCATACAGGGAGGTATGGGAAGTTCCGTGACAAGGAACCCGAAATGGGAAACAGTGGAGATACATCTGACTTTTTCCCGGTATGGCTCGGTATACAGGTGGCGTGCAAGCTCCGGGGTTACGATAATTTCGGCAGGAAAGCCTTCCATGACCCGCAATGTGATGGCATCCGCGATACCGGGATTTGCCATGCCGGTGATGCCGTGGATATGGCGGGCCGATGCAATGATGCCCATGTAATGGTCGTAGGTCGCGAAGAAGTCCTTCCCGTCATCATGGATGATCTCGGATTCGGCGAGGTCCCCGATGGCATCAAGGGCAAACCAGGGCAGGTTTCTCAGGTCGTGGCCCCGCCAGAATTCCCGGTGCCTGAGGAGCAGTGCCGTCAGCGGGATGATCTCGTGTATCCGGGGGGCGACCTCCCGTCCCCGTGGGGTGAGGGAAATCCCGTTCATATCTTCCCTGACCAGTCCTGCCTCGATGAGCTTTTTCAGATTCGTCCGGAATTGCGAAGCACCGCAGCCCGTACCATCCCGCAGGACGTCGCGGTCCATCGTCCCGTCCGGAAGCGCCAGGAACATCCTGGTGCGGATGCCCGACCGGAAGACGAGGTTGATCTCTTTCATCCGTCGTTCGTACTCGTCCTTTACGGAAGGGAGCGGGGGGAATGCGGGCTGGTGGCAGACGTCCTCGCCGGTGTGGGCGGCCGGTGGGGGAGTGGTTCCTGGTTTGTCCTCCGGCCCCGGGTCCGTGTCCGTGTAGAGCGGCAGGATCTTGGCGGCAAGCACGGTTCCCATGGTCGTAAGGGCGTAGTCCTCGCTCTCACGGGTAATCAATCCATACTCTTCGAGCCGCCGGAGCTTTGCGAGGACGGCACCATGGACGTGGCCGGACTTGGCACAGATTTCGGGGATCGAACGGCCGGTGCCCAGGAGGAGCAGGAGGATTTTGATGCTCACCGCTGACGAGAAGAGGTCACGAATGCCCGAGCCATACTGGTCGTAGAGGGAAAAAACTGACATAAGATATCGCTGATGTACGTAGAATAGCATTATTGAGCTATAATATACTAATTAGTTTGCCGTTTGGTAAAAATCCCGTTTATGGGCCTAAATTGGAAAATAGCTTCAATTTAAAATTAATGTTGTTGAATGATAAAATTATATTGTATTTATTCAAAATGTAACGAATTTTGGATTAAAATATAGAATTAATAGCTAATATGCTAATTTTTCCGTTGATACATGAAGAAGACTATAACTGTCGGATTATGGTGAGGGGAGGGAGGAGATCGGAATAAACCGTTGTATCGGACGTCTTGTTGGCTGGTGGGCGAGATTTTTCACATGATCCCTTCTTTTTCATTTACATGGTAGTTGATCGTTTGCCGGGGTGAAGGACGAGAGGTCGGCTTGTAGCAATGAATTGAGTCAAACGTTTCGTGCATTAACCAAAATAAATCAATGAGTTGAATGAAGCCCGGCTATGGACAGATACTTTAATGGGCCTGCCGGAAAATGATGCATTAGTGATATGCCAGCATCCGGCCGGATCTTTCGCATCTTTGTGAGTTCCACCTTTTCGGATTTGAAAGAAGAGCGCAATGCCCTGCAGGAGCGTGTTTTCCCGAGGCTGCGCAAGCTCTGTGAGGAGCATGGCTGCCGGTTCCAGGCGATTGATCTCCGGTGGGGCGTGAGCGAGGAGGCGGCCCGCGACAACCGGACGATGCAGATCTGCTTCGAGGAGATCGAACGGTCACAGCGGACTACTCCCCGGCCGAATTTTATTGTTCTCCTCGGGAACCGGTACGGCTGGCGGCCGCTCCCCGAGGAGATTCCGGAGGAGGAGTTCAAGGCGATCGAACGCCGGGTTACGTCCGAAAAAGATCATGCCCTCCTCAGTAGGTGGTACCGGCGGGATGACAACAATGTGCCGCCGGTCTATATCCTCCAGCCCCGTAATGTGCCCTATGATGATTTTGAGGTCTGGGACCGGGAAGTGCAGCGGCCCCTGCTTGCCCTTCTCGAGGGCATCACCGGCGGGATGGATCTCGACGAATCTCAACTGAGCAAATATACGACTTCGGCCACCGAACAGGAGATCGAGCGGGGGGCCCTCTCCGTTCCCGACGCCGACGAACATGTGTTCTGCTATTTCAGGGACATTTCAGGATTTGATGGTGATACGGGCGGACCGTCTGCAGCGGCATTTTTTGACATTCACGAAGATGGCGGAATTGATGAGGATGCTGCCAGCCGTCTCGAGGCGTTGAAAGAACAGCTCACATCACAACTGCCGGGGAACATCAGGGAGTATTCTGTGGACTGGATCGGTGAGGAGGAGGTCCCAATCACCCTCTCCCATATCGACCGACTCTGTGAGGATGTCGAGATGAACCTCACCCGGGTAATTGAAACGCAACTGGTGGAGGTCTCCCGTGAAGGGGAAGAGGAGGGTGTGCACCTCCGCGAGGAGATTGCGGCCCAACATGCGTTTGCCCGTGAGCGGGCGAAGTTTTTCATCGGCCGGGGGGATCTCCTCGGGTCTATCGATGAGTACATCGGGAGTTTGGTATCTCAGCCGCTCGTCGTCTATGGCGCATCGGGGTCGGGGAAATCGGCACTGATGGCCCGGGCCTTTGCCCTCGCAGAGCAGAATCACCCCTCTGCGACCGTCATCCCCCGTTTCATCGGGGCCACACCTTCTTCTTCGGATATCCGCCTCCTCCTCGAAGGGCTCTGCACCCAGATCGCCGATTCCTATGGAGCCGAAGACCTTCCGGTGCCCGGCGAATACCAGGAGCTGGTCCGGAAGATGCCGGAATTTCTCTCGCTCGCTAATCCGGAGCGTCCGCTCGTCATTGTTCTCGACGCCCTCGACCAGCTCGGCCCGGCGAACAACGCCCGCCAGCTCGGCTGGCTTCCGAAAGAGCTCCCTTCCTACGTCTCGCTCATCGTCTCGGTGATGGACCGGGAGGGGCCGGACGGCGAGTGCCTGCGGGCGGCTCGCACCCAGTTGCCTGCGGTCCGGCTCCTTCGGCTGGCCCCCCTTGCACCGGATGAGGGGGAATCACTCCTCGCGACCTGGCCCGCTGATGCAGGCAGGACGCTCCAGCCCAACCAACGCGACGACATCCTGACGACGTTCGCCCGAAACGGCGTACCCCTG
>JAENZA010000074.1 GCA_016841485.1 Methanobacteriota archaeon | reverse complement strand
GTGACCAGCCGCTCGGCAAACTCGACATCCGAGATGCCGGTCTCCGCGATGGACGGGAAGGCATAGAAGGCCCCCTTGGGCATGTGGCACGGGAGGCCGATGCGGTTTAAGCCCCGGACGAACATATTGCGGCGCATCTGGTACTCGGTCACCATCTCCTCGCGGGCGATGTCTCCGCCCCGCAGTGCGCCGATGGCGGCGTACTGGGACATCGTTGGCGCGGAGAGCATGATGTACTGGTGAATCTTGAGTGCGGCGTCGCAGAGCTCCTCCGGAGCGCAGATATAGGCGATACGCCATCCGGTCATCGCATACGCCTTGGAAAACCCGTTGATAAGGATCGTCCGTTCCCGAAGCTCGGGCACAGATGCGGCCGAGGCCATATCGCCGTCGTAGGTGAGCTCCGTGTATATTTCATCCGATATAACCACCAGGTCGTGGTCGACGACGACATCCGCGATGGCACGGTAGTCGTCATGGGACATCACACCACCGGTGGGGTTGTTCGGGAAGTTGATTAAAAGCGCCTTCGACTTCGGGGTGATCCGCTCCATAAGGGTATCGGCGGTCATCCTGAACTCGTCCTCCGCCCGGCAGGGGACCCAGACGGGGGTGCCGTCGGCGAGCATTACACCCGGCCCGTAGCTCACATAGCTCGGGTCACCGATGAGGATCTCGTCGCCGGGGTCGGTCACCGCCCGGATGGCGACGTCAAGGGCCTCCGATGCACCGGTGGTCACCATCATCTCGGTGGCCGGGTCATAGGTCACATTGAACCGACGTTTCATGTACCGTCCGACCTCCTCGCGGAGGGCCGGAAGGCCACGGTTGCTGGTGTAGGCCGTCTGGCCCTGCTCGATGGAGGCGATACCCGCCTGGCAGGCGACCCACGGCGTCGAGTAATCCGGTTCACCGACGCCAAGGGAGATGACATCGTCCATCTCCTGCACAATATCAAAAAAACGACGGATGCCCGATGGCGGGATGGCATGGGCACGTTGTGAAATAAAGTCTCTCATCACTTACCAACCTCTAAAATGAGAAGGGGAGCCGCTCGCCTTCCTTTCGTTCAAAGAGAATTCGACCATTCTCCTTGTAGGTCTTCATCACAAGAATGGTGGCGGTCTCACGTATCTGGTCGAGAGTTGCGATCTCCTCGGAGACGAACCTCGTGATCTCCTGGAGATTTCTCCCGGTGACGAGAAGTTCAAAGTCATAGACGCCGCTGATCAAACGCAGCGATCGAACCTGGGGGAACCGTGCGATGCGTTCGGCGATACGGTCATAGCCGAAGTCGCGCTCGGGGTTCACCTTGAGGTTCACGGTCGCGGCCGCGGTGTCCTCCCCCGCCTTCTCCCAGTCAATACTAGCACAGTATGCCCGGATGACCCCCGATTCCTCGAGTACCGTGATACGTGATTCTACCTCCTCTTCTTCAAGGTCCGCAAGCGCTGCAATCTCACGGACATCCATCCTGCCGTCCTCCTCAAGGATTCGGAGGAGCAGCCAGTCCTTGGCGTCCATTTTACTCACCTGAATAAGTTCTTAAACCGGGATATATCAATCTGATTCAGCCGGGTGTCCTCAAACCGTGAATCCTCCCGGAGCGTCTCGAGGATTTTGCGGGTCCCCGCGCCAAACCACATCTCTTTGGTCCTCCCGTACCGACCGCGTGAGACGAGGCGCGCCTTGATAACGCCGAGCATCGTCAGTTCCGAGATGAGGTCCGTAATGCGCCGGTGGGTCAGGACGTCGAGGTCGAGCACCTGGGCCACCTCGCGGTAGACCTGTACCACCTCACCCGAGGTGAAGACCTGCTTGCCCATCTCGGGGAAGAGCAGCATTGCATAGAGGACTGCCTTCGACTGGGCAGGAAGGGTCTTGATGCCCTCGATAAGGCTGTCGGCATCGATCTTTCGCTGGGCGGCCCGCACGTGCTCTTCGGTCACCGAAGCCGCGTTCTCCCGTTCGGCAAGCTCCCCCGATACCCTGAGGAGGTCGAGCGCACGCCGTGCGTCTCCATTCTCCTGGGCGGCAAGCGCCGAACAGAGCGGAATGACCCCCTCATCAAGCACCTTCTCATGAAATGCCTGATCGGCCCTCTGCTGGAGGATATCAACCAACTGGGGCGCATTGTAGGGCGGAAAGACGATCTCCTCCTCCGAGAGCGAGGAGAGGACCCGGTAGTCGAGAAAACTGGTGAAGAGCAGGTCGTTGGAGATGCCGATCATGCAGACACGTGCATTTTTGAGTTCCGAGTTGATACGGGTGAGATTATAGAGGGTCTCATCCCCGGATTTTTTTACCAATTTATCGATCTCGTCGAGAACGATGATGTGGACGCCGCCTATTGCCTCGATAAGGTTTCTGAGTTCATGGTACACCTGGTCGGTGGGCCACCCGGTCATCGGGATCTTCGTGGAGTGGCGATCGGAGGAACGTGAGTCATCGTCTTCGAGCGTTGCGGCAATCTGGGCAAAGACCCGGTACTGGGTGTCGATAATTTCACAGTTCAGATGAACGACATTGCATTCCACCCCGATGCTCCCACAGGCCTTCTCGAGTTCGCCACCGACGTAGCGGACCGAAGCAGTCTTTCCCGTGCCGGTTTTTCCGTAAATCAGGATATTTGAGGGAGTTTCAGCTCGAATGGCAGGAGCGAGAATGGATGCGACGGTGTCCATCTGCTGTTGCCGATGCGGGAGAATTGATGGCCGATATGAGTGGCGTAGGACCTCCCGCTCCTTGAAAATTGTCTGATTCTTAATATATTTTTCAAACAGTCCCATCGAGGATGAACTGTTTCCTCCCGGAACGGGCGTGACACCACCATTGTCAGCAAATTCCGAAAGAGATGCATTCCCCTGATTATCTTGAATATTCTCCCCCATTTGGTTCACTGGCACGACCTCCATATCGTGTCGATATGAACTCATGCTTCACGAAACTACTTAAGGTACGTGAATTGGATAGAATACCCGCTGAAAGATCACCCGGGAGGAGGAACCATACCCCTTCATTTCCAGTGGAAAAATGCGGATAATTTTCTTTTCATTTGACAAAAATTCCCTAAATATGTACTTTTTCTGATGATCATCTCCCCCATCACTCCGGAAGGAGAAGGTCAAAACTGTAAGAAGCATCGAACGGGATGGTGACTAGGATGGTTCCTCCTTTTGTCTACTTTTCCCCTGATTGTGTGCGCGTTTTTGGAGAGTACTTGAGTATGTCGAAAGCGCGCAGAAATGCCCTGTATCTGCACAGATTTTCCGGTCAGATTATTTTGTCCCTCTGTTTGGATCTGGTACATGAAATCAAAGTCGACGATGATCTAATCAATAAAAAAATGATGATAATATGGACCAAGGAAGGTGCCCGTTGAATTGATGACTGGTCCAGGGTCCATCCGGCTCTCCTTGCTGGTCATCCTCGGAGATTTTTGACTAGATGATGATATGGATCACCCCCACCCCTTTGTTTCCACTGGAATTGAAAATTATGTGTGTGAGAAGACCTGAAGGTATCTTCTTCAATTTCACTGAGAATAGTCAATGATTGATCTTCAGTTGATTGTATATATCCAGTTCGATCCGGTGATAGAACCGACGACAGGGAATTTATTATATTAAAATATAAAAAATAATATTCAGATGATATATTTTTGAGCGAGTCTGAAGGTTTTTTTGTGAAATTAGTTAATATAAGCTTGAATAAAGGAAGACAAGACATGAATTGAACGACAAATTTTGGGGAGTGTTGACGAATAATTCTTCCAGTGGAAATAAAGGGGTCCCCCCCTGTTTTTCTCATCTGACGCACAAAAACTCCACGCAATCATGGAGGTGCCGCACCCTTGTTCACCTGCTGTTCTATTCCTTTTTCCCCATTTTTCTCTTGGGATCTACTGAATCTATCTGCATCTTCTCTGTGGTCAATCCCCGGACCTGTCCTCTCATCCCGGAAGGTATCCTCGGTCGAGGGGCAAAAAAGTGAGTCCGCCAGGTACGGGAAAAGGGATTCGACGGCACGAAGAACCCAAGGGGAATCAGCATTTTCCTGCCCGGAGGTCATCGTTTTTTCCCAAGTTTTTTCCTTTGGATGCGGGGTAGGAATGTCCGTCCCGGGTGTCCCTCTTCATCACCCGAATTTTTCAAAAATCATAGTTGGATCACCCGACAACACATCTGCATTGGATCTGAACCAGACCTGAAACGGATTTTGAATCTAACGTATCTCTGTGGTTTATTCCATTCCCTCAAGCCGTCCCCCGGCATCCGACTCATATATATCGCAACTGCACCAAACTCCCTTCTATGGATCCATCTCACATCCAGGACATCACACTTACTGCAGCGGTCATTACGGTTTCCACGTCCCGTGACGCATCAACGGACGGATCGGGGACCCTGATCAAAGATCGGTTCGCCGCATCCGAAATTTCGGTCGGATTTTATGAAGTTGTTCCTGATGATATCAGGGCCATCAGAAAGGCGCTCTCTTCGGCCTTTGCGGCCTCCTGCAACATCGTCGTAATCAACGGCGGAACGGGGATTACGCACGATGACTGCACGATCGAGGCGGTCGCGCCGCTGTTCGAGAAGACCATCGACGGGTTCGGTGAACTTTTTCGTCTGCTCTCGTACGAGGAGATCGGAACACGGATGGTACTCTCCCGTGCCATTGGGGGTATCATCGACAAAAAAGCGGTCTTCTGCACGCCCGGGTCAACCGCGGCCGTGCGGCTTGCGATGGATGCAATCATCCTCCCCGAGGCCCTGCATATCATCACGCACGCATCAAAATAGCCCGCGGAAATGGACCTGAATAAATATCCGTCGATAGCGAAAAATCCGGACAAATATCGGTATTTCTCCGGAATGTATCGGGAAGATATCGGAACTTTCAGGACGAGTAGTGAAAAGATATCGGAAAAAAATTCAAAACTTTGGATGAGATCCGGCGTAATTGCCGCCGGATGAGTACATCACTTTTTTATCCGTCGTCCGTCCTTCACATCCCGCTTCAGCGGTAGACCTCGAGGAGTGCCACCCGTTCCATGACGAGCTCGGCAAAACGATCCGGGCCGACGGCGGCCTCTTCTTCGACGGTGATCCCGAAGAGGCCCCGCAGGCAGGCCCGTTTCTCCGGCCCCAGGTCTTCCCACGCCGACGGGTCAGCGTCGTCGAAGGTCACTATCTGTGCAAGGTCGTGTGCAGCCGCCGCGGATGCCGGACAGAAGACGACGAAGAGGCGGCATCCTCCGGGATGGATCCCGAAGCTGGTTGCGTCGGTGCACTGGCGGGTCGCCCCCGTCCAGAGGAGGGTCTCCATCTCGAAGCTGTTTGCAACCGGCGTTCGTTCAAGATAATAGGAGCGGATCGCGTGGGAGAGCGCCGCCCGTACGTGCGCTTCGCCTGCCACGCGGTCGGCATCGATACAGATGACGGCGCTTCCGGTCCTCTTTGCCACTCTCCTGATTGCCGCGAGGAATTCAGGTTCGTTTACGATATCGGCGTAGGCACGCCGGATCTCACATCTCATCTCATCTCCTGAGGTCATCTCATCCGTCATCTATGTATCTCCCCCGAATGAAAAGAGGGAGGCCTGGCCGTTGCGGGGTTCATCATCCCTCGTTCCGGACGTTCCCGAACCGTCACCCCGATCCTCTCCGGTGGTTCTGGGCACGCCGCCGTTTCCGTCATGCAGGTTGGAATGACCGGGTCCCGGCAGGTTCGCCCCTTTCCCGCGGGGGTTGCGCCGTTCCGGTCGGCGGCCCTTTCCTGCCGCTCCTGTCTCGATCTCGCGGATCACCGATTCGGCGACCTTTCGCCCGATGATCGAACCGACCTTGTCCACCCCCGCCCCGACGATGGCCGCAGGGGTGGTAAGCCCGTTTGTGTACAGCCGGCGGGCCCGGACGCGCCCGATCCCGCGGACCTTCACGAGCGAAATGAGCTCTGCCTTGACTCCGTGTTTTACCCGCAGTTCGGTGGCAGCAATCGCCTCGTTGTGGACGGGGGCCATCAGGCGGGCGAGGCGGCTGCCGGCATGGACCAGCCAGCCGACCCCGTCGACCACATTATAGATATCTCCCGGGCCGACCCCGTAGCGTTCGCAGACCGTCTCCTCGCCGACCTCCTCCATCCAGTCGAGGAGTAGCATCGTCGTCTTCAGTGCCCGGAAAAAGTTCTCCATGTCGGTATAGGAGAATTCACCCCAGAGTTCGTCTTCATGGGTATAATAGAACTTCTCGAGCATCTCCATGTCGTTTTTGCGCACGTACAGGGTGTACATGTCGGGCGTCGTGCAGAGAAGCTGCAGGAGCCCTGTGACCGACCACTCGTCATGGTCATGGAGACCGTGGGTGATGATCTCCGCTGAGCGCGGGTCGATGTAGAGGCGGGAGGTGAGCTCGCCATATTCCGTGGCGGAGAGGGATCCGTCCAGGTCCGTTATCATGCCCGCCTCCGTGAGAAATGTGGTGGAACGGTCCACGATCCTCTGCAGGAGGCGTTCCTCGCCGTGCTGGTGGGCGTAGAAGGTCTTTTTTAGAAATGCCGTCAGGCCGTCCCGGTCACGGACAAAGCGTGTTGCGATGAGCGAGAGGATATGGGTGGTGAGCACTCCTTCGGAGGACGACCGCGACGAAACATCCTCGTCGGGTGCGGTGCAGTACTCCTCGAAGAGGTCGTAGACGGCATCCTCGCTCTTTGCGATGAGGACCGCCTCCCCGTACGGGTCCAGGTGCGGGCGTCCGGCTCTCCCGGCCATCTGCCGGTATTCCCGGACCGGAATGGGCGTCATCCCCGACCCCGCCGAGAAGCGGAGGTAGTCCCGGATGATCACCCGCCGTGCCGGGAGATTGAGTCCTGCGGCGAGGGTGGGGGTCGAGGAGATGGCGCGGATGGCACCCTCGCGAAATCCCTGCTCCACGAGGGATCGCTGGGCGGGACCGAGGCCTGCGTGGTGGAAGGCGGC
>JAENZA010000073.1 GCA_016841485.1 Methanobacteriota archaeon | reverse complement strand
CTCCCCGGAGAGGAGCTCCGCAGGCCGATTGCGCAGCGGCAAGATGTTCTCGGTGACGTGTCCCCTCCTTTCGGCTGGCGCTTCCGGCATTCTTCCCCCGATCGTGGCCCCTGGCTGCGCAGAAAAAGGAATGCTGCTCCCTTCTCTCCGCTCCTCATCCCTGCGATGCCTTCGTGGACTCCTTCCTGGGGAGCTCCTGGTGCCGCCTCCGCCCGCTTGCCCATCTCCCCGCCGACGAACATCAGCAGCACGAGACCGACCAGCGCCACGACGAGGATCATCACCATCACGTCAGGGTCGGTGAAGTTGAGGGCGGCAATAGCCAGTGCCGCCGAGAGATTGCGCTGTGCCGTCCCGACGGCGAGCACACGTCTTGTCCCGCCGCCCGGGCCGCCGAGGACGTAGCCGATCACAAGCGAGACCGCTATGAAGATGATCGTTGCGAGGATCGCGGTGGTGCCGATGATCCCCAGAAGGTCGGTGAAGTAGACCACGAAGAATGCCACGATCAGCGTGAGCAATGAGAGATTCGTCGCCTGGGTCATCAGGGGCAGGAGCCCCGTTGCAATCCCCTCGTACCGCGCTCTGACGAAGAGAGCGATCGCGAGCGGGACGAGCATCAGCAGGATGAGCGACCGGGCGATCGCCCAGGGATTGATCGTGACGCCGGTAAGGAGCAGCGGCAGGACGATCGGCACGTAGGCGATCGTCACCACCATCAGGAGCACCATCAATCCCACGGCAAAGGCGATATCCCCCTTCGCCACCTGCGCAAGTTTCGGCAGGAACGGGGCTCCTGCGGCAGTTCCGAGGATGAACAGGCCTATGGAGAGCCCTTCGGAGAGCGGAAAGATCAGGAGCAGCACGAGCGCGAGCAGCGGCACCAGGACGAAGTTCGCCGCCAGGGAGAGGATCACCAGCCGTGTGTTCTTCAGCGGTTCGATGATCTCGCGCACGGTCAGGGAGAAGCCCATGCCGAGCATACTGGAGATCACGAAGATTAGTGCCGCAAGAACGCCGATCGTCCCAAGGAAGTCAAGAAACGATACGGTTTCTACCATTCCGTCACTCCACTCGCCGGATCGGCGGCAGGTATCACTGGCTCTCGGCGAATGCCTCCTGCCTCGGCATGTACATGCGGAGAATGGGGCGGAATGCTCCGGCCGCTGCCGGTTGCTCGTGTGCCCACGTAAGCGAAGTTGTTCGACCAGGCATCCACGAACTGCATCACGTAGTAGCGGTCTCCGGTGGCGGGCACGTGGAAGACGAGCGGCTCTTTCCCGACATCTACCTGCGAGATTGAGTAGAGCGTGTCGTTGTTGGGCGAGACTATCCCCAGGCGTCGGCCGGTCTTTGCATCGACGAGCTGGCGTGCATGACCGGAGGTGTTGGCCGGTGCACCCATCGGTACGTTCGGGAACGTGCCCATCGTATACGTCTTGCCCATGCTCTCTACGAGCGAAAAGCCGTAGATGAAAGCCTCTCGCGCAAGGCTCTCCAGATCCTGCCTGGATATACTTTCAGGCATTGCAATTCCCATCGTGTATCTCTCCTGAGTGTACCCACTCCCGGGTTGCCGGGCGCTCGGCCCGGCCGGGAATGAACACTGCACCGGGTATTGTTATGGGAAAAATGGGAGCAAGTCTGTCCCGGCACCGCCTCAGCGTGCCGGTACCGCCATCGGCTTTTTCTGCACCTCTGCTTCCGCGGTTTCGACCGCTTCCCGGAGTTCCGCTCCGGCCATCATGAGCGCTTCCGGCGTGACTATGCCCTCGGCAATGAGGTGCGCGTTGGTATCTCGGAGCGCCTCTTTGAGGTCCTTCGCCCAGAGATGCTCGATGAGGAAGAAGGCAGCGGCGCTGTTGTTCGGGATGGCATCGCCGATCCTCTGGATATCCTCCTCTGTCAGGCCAAAGCTCCTCTCGGCGGCCGCCTCGGCGCCAGTCTCGACGCCTCTCTGTGCTCCCTCCACCCCGCCGGCCCCAAGGCCGATAAGCGCACCGACAGCGGCGCCGAAGCGCTGCCGTTCCTCATCGCTCAACTGGGTGGCCTCCATGCCGGTAACGTTGCCGTCCGCGTCTTTGTACACGAACCTAAAGTCGATCACCCTGACGATGCCCTTCTCCATTGCCGAATCGATCGCCTCTCGAATCCGGCCGTGGAAGTCCGGATTCTCGAATCCGATGAGCAGGAGCTGCATCGGTCCATACATAACTTCAGCCATTTCTCTATTCCCCCTTTACTGAATCTGTTCTCAGATGGCCAGCTCCAGCCGTATACTGCGCTTATACTGCCGTTATAAGAAGCGGCACCAAGAGCCCCGAAGGCGTCGATCAGCGATCTTCGTCGACTTCTTCGGGTGTATGCATGCAGGAGGCGGGCTCGGCCTACTGTAGGTAAGATAATATAAAGACTTTATTATATACATTGGATTATATTAAATGGATGAACGGCTCCCTTTCATCCGGGTCTGCCAGTCTTCCGGATGTTCGGATGCATCTCTCTTCTTCGGCATCTTTCTCGGAGTGCTCATGGTTGACGCCATGACCGGGAATCCAGGAACCAGTTGGTCGGAAGGGGAATACGATGGCAGGAGCCCCGTCTCCGGGACTGGCCACCCGATCTCCCGTTGATTCCGTCCGTCCTCTCTTAATCGTGCGACATCTGGTCGATCGCCGCCGTAACGGCAAGGAGGAGCGCATCGTCATGCCCCGGCTCCACTTCCACGCCGTACGTGTCCCGGATCCGGAACCATTTCTTTGAAACCTCGGCGACACGCTCCCGGCCGGCATCGATATGGTACTCGTGGTCAAGGATGTTGCCCTGCACATCCCAGTCCTGCTCCCCGGGGATACTTACCGTCCAACGATCACGGACCGGCGTGATCAGAGCCTTCTTGATTGTCGCCGCCGTCCCACCGCCCCCCCGTTCGATCTCCATGGTGTCTTTGATATGGAGCATCCGCTCCTGGATCTTGTAGAGGTCCTGCCCCTCCGTGTTCTGGATTATCAGGGTGTTGCGCACGCGCAGCGCTTTGCCGTCCACTTTAAATGCCCTTTTTCCGGCACTGTCCTCGATCCAGAAGTCATCCCCGATGGAGACGAGTTTCTCGCGCATTTTATACTGGTGTGCGCCGCCGGCCTCTTCGCGACCTCGCGGGCCGCCTGCTGCTCTTCTTCGCATCATGGATATCACCTCATATACCGTTGAGCTGTCGTCCCCGTGCCCTCTGTTGCGGCCGCCTGTTCCGGTTCACCGGACCCGGGTCGCACGATCCTGGTGATCGAGCAGGCGAGAGTCGCCAAGGCGAACAGCTACCGCGCCAATTATATTGTTTGTTAATTATAATTGTCGGTGAAAGTCAACTCCTCCGGTGTTATAGTGCCGGAATAGGCAAATCGCACCGGATCGGTGTAGAACTGCTCGGCGAACAGAGCCCTGTAGGATGCCGTTGTCTATACGGGAAATTGTTTTCCATCGGCCGGTTTGATTCTCCGGTGTCTCGATCAGGCCACTATAGCAGGATCTGGCGGAGATTTCGTTTTCGCAGTGTCTTATAGAGGGATTGCAGGATATACTGGCGCGTTCCTCGGAAAATCCCTCAGCCTTCTTCGTCCGTTGCACAGTGTCCGATTGCCGCTCGCCGATGCATCGCTCCGGGGCCACGCGATATTCGGCTAAACATATATGCAGGTGTACCCCATCCACGGGCATGAGCTCCTCACCGGAAGAACTTGGAGAAGGCTGCTGGGACTGGCGAGAGGAGTTTCCCGATCTCGGCGACGACCCGGTACCGCCCCTTGTCGCAACACTGGGCGATGTGAATAGCAAGGTGCGCTGGAAAGCAGCCTGGGCACTTGGGCACCTCGGAGATGCCCGTGCAGTCGATCCTCTGATTGCGTCGCTGGACGTTTCGCGGCCGTACGTTTCGGGAGAAGATGCATTTACCCTGAATATGGTTGCTGCCTGGGCACTTGGGAGGCTCAAAGATCCGCGGGCAGTCGAACCGCTCATCCGGGCACTCTCGAATGCCTGCGATGATTTTGTCTGGATTGCGGCCTGGGCACTCGGAGAGATCGGAGATCCGCGGGCAATTGCCCCTCTCTGGGCGGCACTGCAGAGGGATGTATTTGAATGCGTGTGGGCTCCCGGGCGTCCCTCCCCGCCTGAAGAGGCTCATGACCTGGAGTATGCTGTCCTTGATTGCCTCACCCGGATGACCTTCCACGCACCGAAAACGCCTATCGAGCGGGCGCTTGAAGAGCTCGGAACCGCTCCTGAACAAACGGCGAATCCCCCGTAAAAGTGGAACGACGGTTTTGAGACGAAGATCCTCAAACCCACGTTTTGTGGGGGGGACGGGAGCCCCGCTTCACGCGCCCGGACATCCCGGCGCAAGACCCCACCCACGCCGCTTTTGTATCGTTCCCCGGTACTGTCGGCGCTATTTACTCTCGGGCCATCATTGCGGCTGCCTCTTTCTCGAGGTGAACATACGGTTCGCCGGTGACATCCACCATGACCTTATGGATGGTTCCGGTGAATGCCCAGGGCGATTCGCCGGGGTAATCGTCGGTCACCGCTTCGCCGCTGTTGCGGCCGACGAGCAGCCCTGCGCCAGCGAGCCCGAACTTCCCGGGCTGAGTCTGAATCTGCCCTTCACCGACTTTACGGTCGTTGATGTAGAGCGCAAGCGTCCCGTGGGCGGTGCCCCTCGGCTCCTCCCGCTCCTTGACGAATGCCGCGGAGAGGGTGGCTTTGCCTGACGGTATCTCCACTTCCGATGTGACCATCTGCTCAAGGCTGCCCACGTAGTTGTACACATAGCGCAGCCGGTTGTTCTTGATGTACAGGGCGTGGCCGCCGAAACGTGTCCCGAAGGCGAAGAGCACTCCCTCTGCGCCTCCTTCCGGTGTCTCGACATCGGCGAGGATGGTGTAGGACCGGTTGCGGGTGTTCACCGCCACGCCCTCCGGAACCGGGGCGGTGCCCGGGTAGTAGACGAAGAGGTTTCGCTCCGGTGCAGGTTGCGGGCGTGGCGAGGCCAGGAGTTCCTGTGCGGTGCGGTCTTCGAGCGGCAGCCCCTGGTACTTCCCCGCCTCGTGCCACCAGAGCGCAATGAGTTCCAGGAGTTTGTGAGGATGCTGGTCGGCCAGGTTACGGACCTCCGAGCGGTCTTCTTCGATATGGTAGAGCTCCCAGGTGTCCTCGGTGAAGTGTCCCCAGCCGGCGATGGTCGGATGGGTGGTCACTGCTTTCCAGCCGTCATGCCAGATGCCGCGGGAACCGAGCATCGAGTAGAACTGGGTGTGCCGCTGTGTGGGCGCATCGCCCTTCTCGAAGGTATAGCGCATGCTGATCCCTTCGACGGGCCACTGGGTGTACCCCTTCACGGTATCGGGCATCGGGATGCCGATGCAGTCGAGGATGGTGGGCGCAATGTCGATAGCATGGTGGTACTGGTGGCGTTTCTCGCCCTTTGCCGTGATTCCCCGCGGCCAGTGGAATATGCAGGCATCCGCAATGCCGCCGGCGTAGCAATAGCGCTTCCACATCTTGAACGGGGCATTGAACGCCATTGCCCAGCCCGAACAGTAGTGGTTGTAGGTCTCCTCGCTCCCGAGGTCGTCCAGCATCTGCAGGTTCTCTTCGAGGCTGTCGGGAATACCGTTGAAGAATTTGTTCTCGTTGACCGAGCCGTTCGGCCCGCCCTCGGCGCTGGCCCCGTTGTCGGAGACGAGAACGATCAGCGTGTTCTCAAGTTCCCCGCTCTCCTCGAGGAAGTCGATGAGCCGGCCGATCTGGGCGTCGGTGTGGGAGAGGAATCCGGCGTAGACCTCTGCCATGCGGCAGAAGAGTTTCTTTTCGTCCTCTGTGAGGGATTCCCATGGCCTGACCGTATCCAGTTCCGGGTATGGCTTCCCGTAGGGACCGGTTCTCGTTTCCGGTGTGCCGATGGGATTGATCGACGGGAGTTCCGTATTCTCGGGAACGATACCCATCTGCTTCTGCCGTGCAAGCACCAGCTCCCGGTAGCGCTCGTAGCCCATGTCGAATTTGCCCCGGTACGTCTCGATCCACTCCTTCGGAGCATGGTGCGGGGCATGGGTGGCGCCGGGGCAGTAGTACATGAAGAACGGCTTGTCCGGGTTGATCTGCTTGGCGTCCTGAATAAACTCTATCGCTCTCCTCGTAATGTCCTCGGTGAGATGGTAGCCTTCCTCAGGCGTCTTCGGCTGCTCCACCGGGTGGTTGTCATAGACCAGCGCCGGGTACCACTGGTTGGTCTCTCCGCCCAGGAAGCCGTAGTAGCGCTCGAAGCCCCGCCCGACCGGCCAGTTCCGTTTGTTTGAGGCCAGGTGCATCTCGTCCTCGGGGCAGAGGTGCCATTTGCCCAGCATGGAGGTATTGTAGCCCTGCTCCACCAGCACCTCTGCGAGGGTGGCGCACTCAAACGGAATATGGCCGTTGGAGTTCGGGAAGCCGGTGGTCGCCTCGGCGATGCAGGCCATCCCGGCGGTGGTGTGGTTCCTGCCGGTGAGCAGGCAGGCACGGGTAGGCGAGCAGAGTGCTGTTGTGTGCCATTGGGTGTATAGGAGCCCGTTTTCTGCCAGGCGGTCGATGTTCGGCGTTTCGATCAGCCCGCCGTAGCAGGACATGGCGGAGAATCCGACGTCGTCGAGGACGATCATCAGGACGTTGGGCGCTCTTTCGGGTGCCTTTGGTTCTTCATACGGCATCCAGTCAGGGACCGAATCCCGAATGTCGACGTTGATGACGCCGCCGAATGTGCGTTTCATAGACGTTCCCCCCAGCGGTGGGGCGAGAGGCCCCGACCGGATAGAGTCATCTGCCTAATAATACAATAGGTTAAAAACCAATTGGTCGTCAGGATCGATCCTCAGGCGGCGCCCTCTCCGGCATCGGCAGGAGGATTGCGGGCCGAAGGCTAACCAAAACCTCATTGCGGGGCCAGAGGGACCACGAGCCCTTCCCGGAGCCAGCCCCAGGCGTCCCGGAGGCGGTTCTCCGGGAAGTAGCGCACGTCGATCCCGAAAAAACCGACAAAGAGCCCCGGCAGGTGGTTCATCCATTCCCGCCACCGCTCTCCGCCGA
>JAENZA010000288.1 GCA_016841485.1 Methanobacteriota archaeon | reverse complement strand
CGGTTCGTCATGGCCGCCTCTCCTCCGGGGGCAGGTAAAGGCCTGCAGGATACGAAAGCCTCTGCCCGCTCAGGGTTTCGCTCATGATAGATCTTTCACGGTGCGGGATTAAAAAGAGGTGTTTTATGTCGAAGGGATGGCTGTCCGATAAGGGTTTTCAATGCGCTTTGAAGGGAGCCAGGAAATCTCCTGTCATCAGTGTGGCGCCGCCCCCTCCGAATGCGACCCCTCGGCGTTCCGACCCGCAAATTAATCATCCCCCGGTTCGACTCTGTATGATGGATCTCCCTCAGGTATCGCCGCTTGCCGTTCTGGTCATCCTTGCCGTGGTCTGCGCATGCGGCTGCATCAGCCAGGAGACCGTGGTGTCCGATAAGGAGAAGGCGCGGGTGCTTGAGTATGCGGACCCAATCGCCGACAACGTCCTTCTGGGCTTCGGTGAAGGCAACTATACGATGTACCGCGAATTCGTCACATCCAGGTTAGGGCTCTATGTCTCCAGAGATAATCCCGTCGTTACGGAGAGGGGTGAGTATATCACCGTAACCTACAGGGCGAACTTCGAGCGGGAGGACGGGGTGAGTCTCCGGTTCGTCTTCCGGAAAGGCGACGAATCGCACCAACTCTCCGGGCTCTGGTTCGACTCCCCGATGCTGCGCAGCTGAGGCGCTTCACCGGCAGAACTGTTCTGGCGGAAACGTATCGGTCGACCCCGTGGCCACCTCTACCCCCGGTGCAAGGAGGATTCCCCTGCCGTATCCGAACAGCGTTCTTCTCGATCTCCAGGACCCGGGCAGGTTTTCGCAGAGAGAATAAGCGCGGGATGAGCCGGACTCAATGACGGGATGCCTGGATCCCGGGACGGAGAGGCACTTCTATGGGAAAAGAGGGCTCCGGAGCGTCAGTACACGCCCTCGCCGGTTACGAGAATGCCCCTCACCGGGTAGGTGCCGTTGCACGGGCCCGTGAACTCGTGGCGTAATCTCTCGTTGTACGAATTCG
>JAENZA010000072.1 GCA_016841485.1 Methanobacteriota archaeon | reverse complement strand
TCGACTCAAGATCGACTCTCGAAGGAGTTCGCGGGTTCGAATCCCTCTCCTCGCACTACCGATTTGGATTATAGTGTATTCAAAAAATTGCCCATCTATGACGATTTTGACACCATCTGCTCCTTTTCAGGGAGCCGATTTGCGTTATCTCCAAAGGATAGGAAGATAACCTCCCGTGGTTGATACACCCCTTATAATGCCCTCTCAATGGAGAAAGGTCGACACGATCCGCTCTTCGACCGGGAGCCGAGTCTCGCGGGTGGAGAAAAGAATTTTTATAGAGGCAACAAAATTTATTTTTTGGCGGTTATTCTAACATTGCAGAAGAGATGCCTAGAGCAATGGGTTCAATATTTCGCTAAATTGTTTGGGACAGTCCTCAGGAGATCAAACCACCGACTTCCATTCGCGTTCTTCATGGCCTCGTGTGCGTTTTCAGCACAGGAGGTGATAGAGCCTCACGCGAAAGCCGCGAAGCCGCGAAGTCCGGGGGTCTGGGTGCTGCTAACACCATGTTAAGTCGTCGCGCGAGGACGTATCACTCGATGCCGGATGTCAAAATTAGCGAATTAATGGGGTTCTTGACTAATCATGATGCCCCTCCCACAGTTCTGGGCTAGCATGATATCGCTGTGCGAAGATTTCGAATAGTACGTCATCACCCATGGTATCAAGCGGATACTCATCCCTACATGTTGCAACGAGTTTCATTATCCTAGTTCTATGCGTAATAGGGTCTTCACGTAGACAGAGTTGACATAAATCCTTACATTTTGAGAGGTTTTTAAACAAGGTTGGTATTACAGCGTTTCCATAATAAAGCTCAATAAAATCCCTTAAGCTGTTGAAATACCTTTGTGTTTCTCTTGATATCATTTCGTCAGTAACTGTTGCATCATAATTAAATGACGGATCTTTAAATTGCGATGACCGCATCTCGTGAAACACCATTGATGCAATTAATCGGTTACCGTGGATGGCTATTCCTCGGTCCCTTCCAGATAAAGAGGGGATCTTTTCAATATTACTCAATTCTCGATCGATCTTTCGTTGAGCTCTTACGCATCTCCAAACATATGGCCCCGAGACTGAGGGATTGAACAACTGATTATACTGCGATCTTCCTATAACATCCCACAATTTACCAATTTCCCTTTTTAATTGAACCACAAGAGGAACCTTTGAAGAAGCACACGCAAGGGCTGTCGTACTTTCGACCAAATCGAAAGAGGTCTCACTTGGTGAGAATGTTTCTGCCCGCATGACATTATAATCAATGCCGTCGATCCCTAATTCTTGCTTGATTCGTGTCTGTTCTGGATCGAGAGTGACAAAATCTCTATTCTCGATTTTATTCTGCCGATTGTTTGCTTTAGTAACGAGATCCCCAAAATCACTTTCTCCGGTTTCTAATGAAATGATTCGAACGGGCACATATACATCATTTAATTCTTCAGGCGATTTATCCCCAAATTTACCAATTGTACCCACCGTCTGGGCACCATTGACAATATTAATACCTTCGCAGTGGAAGGATCCATATTCGTTTCCCGTGCCTCCCATCATATTCTTTGTTATCCTGTTTGCCACAATAGTAATTCCATTGTTGAAATAC
Source organism: Methanobacteriota archaeon (assembly GCA_016841485.1). Taxonomy (GTDB): domain Archaea; phylum Halobacteriota; class Methanomicrobia; order Methanomicrobiales; family Methanomicrobiaceae; genus Methanovulcanius. The sequence continues at coordinate 5,710 of JAENZA010000072.1, read as the reverse complement.
CAAAAATGACAAGGTTGGTGACTTAAGGTCTCTTTAATTTCGTTATTCACATCTGTATCTCCAATAACACTGCGGAGATTTTTTGTAAAGAGCCTTGTTCCAAAAACCCTCCACCATTCGAGAATATGGGCTCCTTCTACTTGACCATAGAAAGCAATATGAGGCTCCTCCACTTTTCCCCAGGACTTTATCTCAATATCTACTGTAATAGGATTTCCAGACAAACCGATGGTTAAAAATTTGTGTAATGAAGATTGGTTTAAGATTTTCACAGTAAGTATATCACTTGCATCATTAATCTCAGCCAATAGATCATCGAAGTCTTGCTTCGACGGGTCAGCAAGGTCGTTTATTCCCGTGTAGGCGAGCACGATAACGTATCGAGAAAATGGGTCTCTTAGTGCCTTAAGAACAAAATCTTTCTTTTCATTTATTTTTTTGTTAAATTTCTCCCATCTATTGTTAAAAAGATCTTTAACCCCCGCAATGAACTTTTTTACTTCGTCCAGGACAGAACCCTACGGTCTTGCCCTCTTTGTTGGCCTTTGTGCCTCCAATTCGTTTCTTTTGCCGACCCACCAGGTGAACGCCTTCCTGATGAGACCCGGGGGCTACCGGAGTTACGGATTACCTGAAGGCCGGAGGTCTCCTGAAGGTACTCTTACTCATCGTTGTTGCAGGATGGATTTATCTGATCTTCGAGTAACTATCTGCTCGTAGAAGACTCGGGGGGTACAGCATGTTCATCCAACAGTTTTTCATTCCTGGAATCGCGCATAGCTCCTATCTCATCGGAGCTGGCAAAACGTGCGCAATCGTCGATCCGGCACGCGATGTAGGTAGATACCTCAATGCCGCCAAGGATCTCAACCTCGCGATCACGCATGTCCTGGAAACGCATCTCCACGCCGATTTCGTCTCGGGGCATATGGATCTCGCCGATATCACCGGAGCTGAGATATACGCACCGGCATCAGGCAACTGTGAGTTCGAACATGTTCCGGTGGGAGATGACACCCAATTCGAGATCGAGGATATCTTTTTTGAGATCCGGGACACCCCCGGACATACACCCGACGGTGTGACCTACGTAGTTACGGATCGCTCCCGGGGGGACGATCCAGTTGCCATATTCCCCGGAGACACGTTGTTTGTCGGTGATGTGGGACGGCCGGATCTCTTCCCCGGAAGGGCCCGCGACCTTGCAGGCATCCTGTACGAGAACCTGCACGAGAAGATCCTCAGCCTGCCAGACGGTTGCATGGTATTCCCCTCCCACGGGGCGGGCTCCCTCTGCGGCAGGGCGATGGGCGCGATGCGATTCTCCACCATCGGCTACGAGCGGAAGTACAACCAGGCTCTGACCATCACCGACAGAGAAGAGTTCGTCCGATCTCTCACCGAGGATATGCCCCCGGCACCCGATCACTTCAGCCGGTGCAGCGAGATCAACCGCCGGGGTCCGCCGCTCATCCGCACGCTCCCGGAGATCCGTCCCATGACCCCGGAAGAGTTCAGAGTCCGGGCGGAACAGGACGACACCATCGTGCTCACCGTCGGCGATTACACGGCGTTCGGAGGGCAGCACATCCCCGGAAGTTACCACATCGATATCAGCAGCAACTTCTCCACGTTCGCAGGATGGATACTCCCACCCGACAGAGACATTCTGCTCGTTGCCGACAATCCCGAACAGTGCCGCGACGCAGTCACCATGCTCCGCCGGGTCGGACTTGACCAGGCCGCCGGCTACCTCGAGGGAGGGACCCATGCCTGGGTCATGGCCGGATGCGCCACCGATTACGTCCCCCTGCTCTCGCCAGTGCAGACCCGCGCGATGCTGGATCGGGAAGCGGTACAGGTCGTTGATGTGCGATCCCCGGCGGAGTACATGGAGGGACATATCGAGGGGGCTGTCAACATACCTGCTCCAGACCTGAGGACGCGGTTCACCGAACTTGATCCCGACCGACCCGTCGTCGTGATGTGCAGAACAGGACATCGGTCGAGCCTGGCATGCAGCCTCCTCAAGCAGAAGGGATTTACCAAGGTCTACAACGCAGCTGGCGGAATTACCGGGCATCGTGCGGCAGGATACGTCTGAAGGGGTGGTTGCATGGACTGGACTCCCTACCTCGCCGGCCTGGGGATAGGCATTCTCAGCTGGTTTACCTTCCTCCTCTCGGCCAGACCTCTCGGATGTTCGACGGCCTATGCCCGGACGAGCGGCATGATAGAACGGGCTATCCGCGGCGATTCGGTGCTTGAGAAGCCTTACTACAGGAAGTTCGTCCCGCAGATCGATTGGGAATGGATGCTTGTCCTGGGCATTGTCATCGGCGCCTTCATCACAGCGATCGTCCGGGGTGAGTTCGCTCTCATCTGGGTCCCCTCGACATTCGAGGGGGCATTCGGATCGAGCAGCCTTCTTCGGCTCGCAGTCGCGCTCGTCGGGGGCGTCCTGATGGGTCTTGGTGCCCGATGGGCGGGAGGCTGTACAAGCGGGCACGGGATCTCCGGGACACTTCAACTGGCGATAGCAAGCTGGATCGCTGTTGTCATCTTCTTCGTAAGCGGAATCATCGTTGCTTTTCTACTCTATGGGGTGATCGCCCCATGGTAGAGAGTGCTGACAGCCCTCTACAGCGCCTTCGCCAGAATCAGTCCTTGCAACGGCTTCTGGGGCTGGTGATGGGCGTTGCGTTCGGGGTCTTCCTCCAGCTGGGGGGCGTCACCAGTTACGATGTCATCATCGGGCAACTCCTACTTTATGATTTCACCGTGGTGAAGGTGATGCTCTCTGCGGTCGCTGTCGGCATGGTGGGCGTCTATCTGCTGGTGCATCTTGGTCTTGCCAGTCTCGCCATCAAGCCAGGATCGATAGGCACCACGGTGCTGGGAGGGATCATATTCGGGTGCGGGTTTGCGGTCCTCGGATACTGTCCCGGAACGGTCGCCGGTGCAGTCGGATCGGGGGCGCTCGATGCTCTTTTCGGCGGAGTAACCGGCATTCTCATAGGCGCCGGGATCTTTGCTGAACTCTACCCCCGTCTGGATGCATCGGTTCTGCAACGGGGAAAAATTCCCGATATGACGATACCTGAACTTGTCGGCGTCCGGCCCCGGGCGGTGATTGTTCCGATGATCATTCTGATTATCGCCATCCTCTACGGGATCGAGTACCTGGGCCTCTGATCTCCGGACAATACTATAAACTCCGGTTTTTTCTTTTTCATACCGCCGCTGGAACCACGAACAAAATCACACCTCCCCGAGGGTCCGGGATATCATGATGGTGTTTGCCGATCTGACCCTACTCGAGCCCTCCCTGCCCCGACGGCGGTGGTACCTCTGGACCGACGCGGTCGCGATTTGTATCTACCTGGAGTTGTTCAACCGGACAGGCTCCGAGACCTGATCGACTCATCCCCCACTGCCGCTGCCATCATCGAGAGCGACGGCTGGTACTCCTATCTCAACCGGGCATTCACCGACCTCTTCGGGTATACGCTCGCGGATATCCCCACCGGGCGGGAGTGGTTCCGGCGGGCGTTCTCGGACCCTGATCTCAGAAACGAAGCGATTGCCACCTGGAGAGCAGACCTGGCGCAGGCAGTCAGGGGCACACCCTGCCCCCGGACGTTTTCCGTCCGGTGTGGGGATGGAGGGGAGAAGATGATCCGTTTTTCACCCGTCGAACTCTCTGACTGGACGCATTACGTCACCCGCGAGGATATCACCAAAGAGCGCCGGGCATACCGTGTGCTTATCCACGAGATCGCCGAACTGCAGCGGCAACCCCCGCTAAGAACCCAAACATTGAGGTGCCGCTGGGGAGCGGTACAATCGCCGGGGCTACCCTGTGCAGAGAATGACAGCACGTTGGCAGCAGGTGCTGTCATTCAACAGACGAAGAATAGATGGGACAACTCAATTTAGGATACTCTCCTGAGTTTTCCCTGTTTGAGTGACAGCATCACGGAAAACACAGGCACCCCGGCTCCCCGCGGGAGGTCAACCGCCCGTGCTCTCCGTTCCTCTATTCTGCTGTACATATAGGTACATACATGGATCTCTACCAGCATACTGGACAGTTTTCCCGGAATCCTCCCCGATCCGGGCGATCTCTTGTTGGCAGCAACTGCTGTACATATGCTGCAACGTGCTGCCACTGCTGCCATCGTCAGGATCGCCGTCCGGCCGGACCGCGACCCCGCACGTCTGCTCAGCGGTCAGATCCTCCAACTACTAATTTAGTAGATATTAGTAGTTCCTTAGTAGTTCGCGGCAACGAAGCCTGTGGGAAGTGCAGCAGGGTCTCCCGTATCCGGTCCATCAGAAAACAGATTTCAGAGGGCAGTGCCGTGATGTCAGATGCCGCCACGCAATCTATGCAAGTACCCCTTGCACAAATTCCCGGCCCGTTATGCACCGGGGATACAGTCGTGAGGGGAACATAGTGCAGCAACCTGTTGCACACATACAAAACCTGCGTAAACGCTCGTAAAAGACAAAACCCGCCCGGATGATGCCCCGATGACCCCCACCGATCTCCTGCGCCCGGAATCTTTGGTGGGGTGAGGTTGGCGCTGATGCAGGCTTTCGACAGGGACTGAGCGAGAAGAAGCCGTTTTGTGGTGATATCGGGAATATCATGTATTTCGAGCCCGGCGAATGCCTTCATCGATGAGTGAAACAGTGAAGAACCCCGCTAATCCTTCCTCCGCAAATCTCACTCGCTGCTTCGATCCTTACTGCCACCATCTATCAGTTTGATACATTCTGATAGATATCGTAAACGAGGTGATAGAATGGTTGTTCCAGAACACCTTTGCCAGGAGAGGGGCGCCAGAATATCCTGCCCGAGCAGACCCGCCTAAAACAGAAACCCCATCCGGATACCTTTATCTGCAACGTTGACACATATTCAACAATTGATGAGAAATATTCAACACTTGATGAATATAGACCAACATGGTGATCGACGACACCCGGACGATGAGACGCCGGAGCCCGCGACGGCCGGAGACCTCCACCCCTGGGACTTCCTGGATGCATACGGGTCGCTCCTCCGTAAGTCGTCATTGATCCTCCTCGTCGTCCTCGGAAGAGAGTATACAAAAAAATTCCACGTCCGGGAGCTCTCGCGGATGGTGGAGCGCGATGTCTCGCTCGTCAGTAAAAACCTCAAATACCTGGAGGCAATGGATCTGGTCACCCGTGAAGATGTGGGAAACCTCGCCTTTTACCAGGCGAGGATGGAGAACGTCCTCCTCCGGCAAATGAAGATCTGGTTCACGCTCCTGGAACTGCAGCCCCTCATCCGCGACCTGGAGGACGTGACGACGAGCGTGGTACTCTACGGCAGTTGTGCAAGAGGGGAGGATACGTCTGCGAGCGACATCGACCTCTATATCGAGACCACCGCAAAAGAAGCCGTCCGGGGGATCCTGCATACGCACCAGGCCGCCCTGTCGCGGGAGATCTCCCCGATCGTCCATACCCCGGACGAAACCTATCGATTAAAGACCGAGGATGCCCTATTCTTCGATAGTATCCGGCAGGGAATTGTTCTTAGCGGGTGAGGGATGTCGTACAGGTTTCAGGACTGCGTGAGCTGCCGGGGTGTGGTCAAACTGGCCGAGGTTTAAGGCCACCGAGAACCCGCCGCTTGCTCTGCCGATGAACTGTTTCGGCGTGATTGCGGCAA
>JAENZA010000071.1 GCA_016841485.1 Methanobacteriota archaeon | reverse complement strand
CAGGTGACGACGCCCGGATGGCGGTACAGGCTCTCGTGCATCGCCGGAACGATGACGACGAGCATCCGGCTCCCGAGGGCGGTGGTGGCGAAGGTGGTGACCGGCGTATCATCGATGCCATGGGCGATCTTGCAGAGGGTATTGGCCGTTGCCGGGGCAATCAGGAGGGGATCTGCGGACCCCCCGTCGCCACAGTAGGTCACATGCTCCACAAGCCCGGAGCACCGGGTGATGGTCTCGACGCCGGTGGCGTAGGTGATGGCATCCGGATGGACAATGCCGCGTGCCGCCTCGGTCATGACCGCCCGCACGCGGGCCCCTCTCCGGCGCAGTGCATGGGCAAGCCTTACGTCCTCGACCGCCGCAACGCTTCCGGTGATGCCGAGAATGATCTCTTTTCCCTCAAGGATCGACGACGTCCTGCTCATTGTATCACCACATCATATACCATATGCCACCTTTCCGGTGCATATTTTTTCACGTTTCTCACAGATATCTCTGCCTCCATGCCGCATTCCGTGCAGGCGGCACGAATACCGCTCCGGCAATCACCGATAGCGTGCACATGGAGGATGCTGCCCGGCCGTACGTGGGCGAGGGCATCCGGCAAAAATCGCTCCGCCTCGAAATGGCCCATCAGCACCCGGTCATACACCCCGGCAAGCAGGTCGCGACAGTCCCCGCATGCCGCGTCAATGTTCTCCGAAAGATTGTTCTCCCGGATATTCTGACGGAGATAGGCAAAGGATGCCGGGTTTATCTCCATTGCGTGCACCGTGGCACCGCCCCGTGCCGCCGGGAGGGTAAAGTACCCTATCCCCGCAAACATATCGGCACACCGCTCTGTCCTGCCGGACGTCCTGACAGACGACTCGAGGTACATCTTCTCGTCCCGGTTTCCCATGGAAAACATCACCCTGGACGGGTCCAGCCGGTAGACCAGCCCCGCCTCATGATGGACGACCTCACGGGAAGCCCCGTAGAGAACGAGGGTCTCGGGCGTTCGCATCACCCCGTCATACCCGCAGATATGCAGGATGGCCGAGGGATTCGCCCACGCACGGATCTCTTCCGTCTCTTCCGGGGTCGGCACCCGTCCGTGGGTAAGCGCAATATCCCCGACCATCTGGTAGCCCCTCCCGTGGTACCTCCGGCGTTCGGCAATCTCGCGGTCGCAGGGATACCCGTCCGCCACCGGGACAAATGCCTCGCCATCCCTGATGAACGGGCGTCGGCGGGTATCCACCCACGGGTCGTCCATGACCGATGCCAGACGCTCCAGCGGGACAACCCGGACTCTCATGATGTCTACCCGACGGGAATGATGCGGTCGTTCTCGCGGTCTCTGAGGATCCGGAATTCAGAGCCTTCTGCAAGATGCAGCCAGGCAAGGGCGGGAATGGAAATGGGCATGAACGTGTCCGGGTCCAGGATCCCCGCCATATCGCCGTCGATGAAGGATACGGTCACATACTGTGCATCCCTCACGTTTCCGACGATACGGTAGGAATCATCCTCCCGGATGACATTCATGATCCCTTCCTGCAGGTCGAATACCTTCAGGGTTCCCGACTCCACCGACCGGACCTCATAGTACCGGTTCCCGACCTCGATCACATCGCCGCGACGATACCGGGGAAGCCGCACAAGGTAGGTGATGCGGTAGATCTTCTTGCCGTCGCGCTCACCGAAGAGTTTCGGATGCCGGGTCGTCTTGCCGCCAAGCTCCGAGGTGATCTGCTTGGTGATCAGATCCCCGATATGATGGCTGGAGATGACGATATCCACGCCGTCCTTGATATTATCGATGCGGCTGACAAAGGAGAGGCGCTCGCCGGATTCTATCAGGTTGTCCTCGACACTGGTTGCGATGGATTCGACCCGCCCCCGTTCATGGGTATCAGGCGTCCGGTCCGTCGCCCTCACCTGGATGACTCCCTCGTAGTAGCCGCCGGATAACCGACTGCAGCGATCGCACTGCTCTTTTTTCCATGCGATGAGGACAGCAAGATCCTCTTTCATGGGGATGCCGTAGAGCGTCCCTTCGGCATGAATCATGCACTTCGTCCTGTTCGGGCTCGGTTCGTAGGATGACCCCGATAACCGGAGGTCCTGTACATCCGGGTGCACATTGAGGGCGCCAATAGCAAGTTCCTCTGCAAGCACGTCGCGTTCCAGGGTGGTATCTGACCATGTATTCCCCTGTTTGATGGATCCGCAGGTCGGACAGAAGACACAGACGACCCGCGGTTCTGCAACGATCCATTTGATGCTTTCGGCCAGACATTTGTTGCAGATGCCGTCATTTTTGGTTGGTCCGCCGCATTTCGGGCAGAAATTTTCCTGGATATTCATGGTTCGTATCAGGCCTGGTAGATCTGGGCGTGTGGAATACCGTCAATCAGTATATAGGCTCCTTCGGAAAGCACGCCGCACTCTATCGCAACACTAACGGCTTTTTTGCCTATAAGGTTAATGTTTCCCGCACTCTTCAGCGCCTCAATGATCTCTTCCCGGTCGGCTTCCTCGTTCCCGTAGAATTTATCGCTCACGCACATCTCGACATTGCCGTGGCATAATGTCCTGTTCAGAAGTTCCCTGTCACATACGGCAACAATTTCGCCTTTTCCCTGTATGCGGTGTATTTTCAGGTACATTGCATGTACTCATCGGTGAGGATGCGTAAAAAAACAAAGGGTAGCGTCCTGCTTTTTAGGGCAGGGAAATATCAATGCCGTAGATCTCTGAAGGCGTCTGTGCATGGATACGCCATGCCGCCTCTTCACTGATTGAACCGCTTTCACAAAGCCGGCGAGTAAACCGGGGGACGGATTTGGGCCCGATAACGGCTCCCGGCCGCGAGTTGTCGTCCATATAGTCGCTCTCCATCATGAACCGCCGTCCTGCCTGTGCGAGTGCCGGAATTGCCTCGTGTTTGGCGACGAGCGACGGGGTGAGCGGTGTTTCGGGGACGGCAAAATGTTTGACGACTCGTTCGACCGGCATCCCGGCCTGTTCTGCCATCACCGCGACATCTGCGCAGGGTCCGCTCTCCGAATGTATCTGGAGGGCGCACCCGGTATCCGCCGCCACCTCCAGCGCATGCAGAAGAACCCGGTTGGAGGCGTCCCACACCTCTTCGTCGACCGGATAATGGGGCCGCCCGCTCTTTATGGCAACAGCGCTGCCCCCGGCGACGTACTCCGCGGCAATTGTCAGGCCGTCGGTCATGATCGTCTCCGCCGCATCCAGCGGCATGCGCCGGGTCAGCACCCCAATCTCGGCGGGGTGCACCCCGAGCACCGGAAAGACGGTGACGCCATGGTCGCGGATCATCTCCGCGACGGCGAGCGTCATATCAAAGACCTCCCGGAAATCCTCGCCCCCGACCGGATGAATGCCAAGCGACCATGACGGTTTGGTCACCAGCATCATATGGGTGCCGCCGGCCCGGCGGAAGTCCTTCACCGCCTCCGCACCGCGGCCGTTTATCGGGTCGATGTGGATATGATTGTCGGTGACCGGGAAGGGAAATACCTGCATGTCAGTCAAGGATCTTCATGAGGGGATATTCTCCATCGAATGCGAGTGCGGCACGGCAGGTTTCTCCGCGAACATCTGTGGTGATGATCACATCGAACATCTTGCCGGCAAGTTCGCTGTACCCGAAGGGGTTGAGCTCCATCATCGCGGTATCGATGCGGACCGTGATGCCGGTCACATAGGGCTGGAGACCAACGGCCTTTTCGATTGCCGTCTCAACCGTCGGCGCCGTGGCAGGAGAGATAGGCGTGCCCACCCACTGGTGGTACAGGGCCCCGAGTTTTATTCCTGCTTCAAAAGCGGCCTGGACTTTGTCAGGATTCATACGTGATTATTTGGGGTAAAAAAAGATGAAGGCAGCGGTGCCCCGTGCCCTCAGGAGAGGAGCTTGAGGATGCCGTGCCTCGGCTGCATCAGCTGGCCGTCCCGATTCATCTCATCGATGCGCTTAAGGATGTCGTCGCGGTTGTGCCCGTTCTTGGTCAGTTCAGTCACTACATCATTCATCTGGGCCCGCCCGTTCTGGTCGGCAAGCTCGCGGACGACCTCCTTTATTTCACGTATCAGGTCACGGCTGTGCTTGGAGTAGCTGGTGACCAGCCGGTCGATATCATAGGACCCGCTCTCCGGGTCGTAGGCCACCTTTTTGAGGCAGTTGTCGATGATGGTGATGACCCGCTGGGCGTCTCCTATCTCGACCGAGTCGGAGAGGCGTACGCGGGCGCTTGCCTCGGCGAGACGGACGAGCGCCTCGAGCTGACGAGCCGTGACCGGGACCGGTTTGTTCTCGTCTGCGAGATTACGCAGGTTGAGATAGTAATCGGTCAGGGCGTCCCGCGCATCATCGGTCATGATCGGGTAACAGTTCCTCTTCGCATACGCGATGTATTTCCTGAAGAGCAGGGCGTCGATCTCCGGGGTCACCGGTTCGAGCTGCCGGCGGATGTACTCTTCATCCACCCCTTCGATCGGGGATTTTTTGGTATGCTCTATCAGTTCCCCGACGCTGTGCGACTTGAGGATATGGTTGCTGATGGCCCGGTCGATCTTTGCATCCGGTTTGTCCTCCATGATGAAGATCAGGTCAAATCGCGAGAGGAGGGACGGCGGCATGTTGATCTGCTCGGCTATCGGTGCATACTCGTCGAACCGTCCCATCTTCGGGTTCGCCGCCCCGAGAAGGGCGCAGCGCGACCGGAGCGTCGCCGTGATGCCGGCCTTTGCGATGGATATGGACTGCTGTTCCATCGCCTCGTGGAGGGCACTTCGGTCCTCCTTTGCCATCTTGTCCATCTCATCCACTGCGGCAATACCCATGTCCGCAAGGACCAGTGCACCGGCCTCGAGGGTCCATCTCCCGTCGCCAAATTCATCTTTGACGGCCGTTGCGGTAAGGCCCGCCGAGGTGGAGGACTTCCCGCTCGTATAGATGCCGCGGGGGGCGAGCTGGATGACATACCTGAGCATCTGTGACTTGGCGATACCCGGGTCTCCGACCAGGAGCATATGGATATCACCGCGAAGATGACTGCCGTCGGGAAGCTCTTTTGCAATGCCGCCGAAGAGGATGAGCGATATGGCCTCCTTGACCTGGCTCAGCCCGTAAATCGATGGTGCGATGGAGCGCGACACCTTGTCATAGAGTTCGGGGTCCTTGGACAGTTCGACAATGGCCTTCTCGTCCTCCTCGGAGATATTCACCTCCTCGAATTCCTTCTCCGACACCTCGATGGAGTTTGCCTCGAGGTACACATCGAAGAGGGTGCTCTTCTGGCCGTAGGAGACCCGCTGGACGGAGCGCAGGATACCGTTGATGATTATGCGGTCGCCCGGTGCGACGGTCCCCGTCAGGTCGTCGACCACATCGACATCGAGGGTCTGGGGCTGTTCGCCGCCCCGGAGCCCTTCGGGCGATTCCTGGATCCTGACCTTCTGGGCATCCACGAACTTGGAGAGCTGCGGCACCAGGTCCATCTTCGTCTGGCGCTCACACTGCGTGCACGGCCGGTACGGCTCCTGGAACCGGGAATACTCCTGCTGGTAGGGCGGCGTAAGCGTGCCGCACTGGAGACACCGGAATACCGCGCTGGTCAGCCGGGGACGGACCTCGGTGGTCTTTCGCAGAATGCCCTCGACCGAGACAAAGGTATTGATGTGGTGGGAACGAATATCCCGCACGGCCAGTTTTTTGGGGAGGTTCCTGAACCGGATATTGATATGGGCAACCTTCTCCTCCTCGTCCTTCGTAAAGATCAGGTTGTTGTCCTTCAGGGCGTCCCGGACGTCGCCTATAACCTTGCGGGGAAATTTCAGCAGTTCGTCTGCCAGTTCGAGACCGGTCTTCCCCCATTTCTGGAGAATGCGGTAATCTATCTCCAGTGACCGGAGGTGCGGATACTGGCTCGCAATCTCGCCGAGCTCGCGCCGGTAATGTTTTTTCAGGAATTTGTTCCAGTCGGACGCACGATCGGTGAATTCGACTCCTTCCAGTTCCTCGCCCACCTACTTCTCACCCGCCCTGTCCCGGAATTGTTCTGATGTAAGAACGATATTTGCAATCAGTGCCTCTATCTGGATCTCCGCTGCGGCGCCCTCGCTCAGCCGGAAATCGGTCTCGCCGAGATGGGAGATGATGGCCACCTTGAGCTGCCGGTCAAAATCCTTGCGGACCACGGCACGGTACAGCTGATTGATCAGTTCATTGGGAGCGATGCCGCGGGAATACAGAAGATCGTTCGTGATGGACTCGGCACTTTCGTAATCCCCCTGGAGTGCCGTTTCGAGAAGTTCATCAATCTCGTCCGGGCGGGCGGTCGAGGTGATCTCGTAGATCATATCCTCGGTGATCTCCGCGCTGATGATGGCGGCACCCTGGATGGCATTGATGGCCTTTCGCATATCGCCGAGGGAGACGTAGACGATGGCATCGATGGCCTCCTCGGTGATGGAAAGACCCTCTCTTTCCGCGATGCGTTTGAGTTCGGATGAGATGGCCGCACGGTCCAGCGGCCGGAACCGGTATATCGCACACCTGCTCTGGATAGGGTCGATGATCTTCGAAGAGTAGTTGCAGGAGAGAATGAAGCGGCAGTTCTGGGCAAAATTCTCCATCGTCCGTCTCAGTGCCGCCTGTGCATCGGAGGTCAGGGCGTCTGCTTCGTCAAGGAACAATATCTTGAATTCAGCACCTCCCAGAGGGGCGGTCCGGGCGAACTGTTTGATCTGGGTTCTCACAACATCGATTCCCCGCTCATCCGATGCATTGAGCTCCCTGAAATTCACCTGCCAGGTATCCCCGAAAAATTCACGCGCAAGCGCCACAGCAGAGGTGGTCTTCCCGATGCCTGCCGTTCCGGTAAAAAGCAGGTGCGGCAGATTTCCGGATTTTACATACGATTTGAGCCTCTCTACTATCTCGTCCTGTCCAACGATATCATCCAGCACCAGTGGCCGGTATTTCTCAATCCATATGGTATGTCCTGATTCCAATGCCTTCACCCCGGAAGAACCGGACAGATGCCTGCCGGTAATGTATGTAAACTCTGTGCCGGAATCATAAGAACCAATCGTTCCCTGACTGGTTCTGAAGGGCGCCCGGCACCAGTATGAAACGATGCAAGTAGCTATTTCTCACGCCATCATATATATCCCTATAAAAGGGAGAGGCATGCAGTCATACCAGCTGGTGTTCACTAAGGATTTGAACGAGGGTGCCAGGGACAGGACCACCCCGGGGCTGTGGCGGTCGTCATCGGGCATTCCCTGCACCCGGGTTTTCTTCTGCGCCGCACTCATCGAGCGCAGCAGCCATCCTGCCGGAGGGCTGCACCTGCGCATCGCGGACCCGACCGGTGCCTGCA
>JAENZA010000287.1 GCA_016841485.1 Methanobacteriota archaeon | reverse complement strand
GGGTTTCCTCCAGCCGAAAGTGATACCTCAAGAAACTTCCGGGATCTCGCCTGTCTGTCACTCCGGTCTAAAGAACGGTTCTTCAAGAGAACTCTGGACGGAATCTGGGTTTTTCGCCCTACTTCGGGAAAAGTCCGGCTCGGAAAAGAAAGTGGAAATCGCCAAAAAATTGATTGAGTGGGCACGAAGCCGGGGGCTCAATCGGGGAGAGAAATGCCACATCCAGGCTTTCATTCCGTTTATCGGAGAGCCGCGGAAAAGTCAGCAGCTCTTCAAAATAACACCGTATGGAAAACTGGCATTGGATTTTAAATTTATTAAAAATACTGACAACTATCCACAGTTCGCTAGCGCAGAAAAGCGTCAGGAGCTGGTCGATCATCTGAATACTGTCAAAGGATTTAGTTTTACTATATCCTCAATAGAGGACTTGAAAGCGCCTTCTGAGGACTTGGAAGAACTCTTATCGGATGCACAAAATTTCGATGCATTCATTGCGATGATTACTTGGTTTTTCGATGAACTGAGAAGAGGGAAACAATGACCTTCCAGAAGGAACCGGCTCGTCGGTGAAGGAAGAGGGCCAGGAGGGAGCGAGGAGCAAAGAGGAGGTACTGGTTAATCACAATTCTCTATAACCGAATATTCAAAAATGGTGGAGATCTAGCCCCTATTACGGGTGAGAGGTACTACCGCATTGAAGGCTTTTCCATAGCTGATCAGGCAGCCGATCTATCCCTGGGCGGACCCAGGAAGGCCGAGCATGGCCGGCTTACACGGTGACGACACGCTCGTGGCCAAGCCTTCGCCTCTGATATTATCGCTACCGTAGGCACACCTGCCCCCGGCGTTCCGCTCGCCCTTCCGCATCGCTTTCAGCGCGACGATGGTTGCCCGCTCGCGCGGCGAGAAATACGGGAGGAGGTCATCCGAGGTATCGACGAGATAGGACACCATCTCCTCGAAAGAGAGGGCGGCCGTCACGATCACATTTTCTATGCTATATCGTT
>JAENZA010000005.1 GCA_016841485.1 Methanobacteriota archaeon | reverse complement strand
CGTTCAACAGTCTTTCTGACGGCACCCGCGACATAGGGGACCTCCTCAATCGTATTCGACCGTCCCAGCATCATGATCATCGAGCCGTGCGCCTCCTCGTGCTTCAGGCCGATGGCAAGGAGCACATGGGACGGCTCGAGCGTCCGAGAGGAGCACGCCGAGCCCGTCGCCACCTGGATGCCGAAGGCCGTGTCGAGGTTGAGAAGAATACTCTCCCCCTCTATGCGCCCGAACCGGAAACTAAGGTGGCCGGGAAGCCGCCCTGCCGGAGGGCCGGTCAGGTGGGCATCCTCAATGGTGAGAATCTCCCGCTGGTACGCACCCGTGATCGTGTTCAGGCGCAACCCTTCGGCTGCCATCTCCCTCCCGGCAATCGCCGCCGCCTCGCCCATGCTGGCGATCGCAAAGAGATTCTCCGTGCCCGAGCGAAGCCCCCGCTCCTGCCCGCCGCCGGGGAGGAGCGTCTGCACCTTCACCCCTTTTCGGACATACAGGGCGGCGGCCCCCCGCGGGCCGTACATGTCGTTGGACGAGAGCGTCAGGAGGTCAATCCCGTCCCGTTGCACGTCCACGGGAACCCTCCCCGCGGCCGCCGTCGCATTGACGTGGAGATACTGCCCCTGCTCGTGCACAATGCGGCTGACTTCACGTATCCGCTCGATGGTGCCGATCTCATCGTTGGCGTAATTGACCGAGGTGACGACCGTATCCTCCGTCACCACCTCCCCGAGAACACCGGTGTCCACAAACCCCTCGGCACTGACCGGGACAATGTCATAGGTATAGCCCTGCTTCTGGAGCTCTTTCATCGGGTTCAGGACCGAGATGTGCTCGACGGCCGACGAGACCACCTTCATCCCGGCCTTTTTGTTCCTGAGAGCGGTCCCCCTTATGGCGAGGTTGTTCGCCTCCGTCGCACAGCTGGTAAAGATGATCGTCGCGGGCGACTCGGCGCCTATCAGCGATGCCACCTTTCCCCGGGCCTCCTCCAGGGCCCGTTTTGTCTCAAGACCCGGCGTGTGAAGGGAGGACGGATTGCCATAGTCATGGATCAGGTAGCGCGAGGCGAAGGCAACCACCCGTTCATCGACCGGGGCAGCGGAGGTATGGTCAAGATATATCGTGTCAATTCCCCCCCTTTAGAATGAGATGACGGCGTCCGCCTCGAGGGCCAGATCGTTCATGGTCGCGGCTCCCGCAATGCGTGCCCCGTCGATGAAGTCCCCCCGCTCCATCCCCAGGAGCTGGGTGCTCTGTTCACAGACGAAAAAATCCACCCCGGCGGCCGCCGCCTGTTCGATGACCGCATTCAAACTCGGAAACGAACCAATCCGAATCTTCTCCGCCTCTCCCTTTTTCATGACCGTAATTCCCTTGATCATGAAGAATATGCTCGCCTTCACGTCCATTGCCGCCGCCGTCGCCCCAAGGATAAACGGCCCGTACAGCCGCTCCGGCGTATCCGTGCCGCTCGTCTGGACATACAATATCTTCGCCATCACATCTTTCTCCTGATATAGAAGGTCAACATCCCCTCTTCCTTCTCGAATTTCACAATCTCATGGCCGGTCCGCCGGGCCCACCGGAGGATGTCCTCCTCGGCGGCAGGGTCGTCCGCCTCCACCTTGAGCACCTGTCCCGGGGCGATCTTTTCGATCTCCTCTTTGGTCATGGCAATCGGCATCGGACAGAACATCCCTATGCAGTCGAGTTCAGCGTCGGCACCCGTTTCAGCAGTCATTGATGATGTGTACTCCCTCAAAACTCCCCGTTCCTTTGTAGGATCGGGTAACAGTCCTCCCTATACGGGGGGGAGTATAAATACCTAATGACGGCAGAGGATTGATAGAAGAGAGATAAAGGCAAATTTGAAACCAAATCAGCATTTTGCCCATAATAATCGATTTCCAGGATTTCTGGCAGAGGGCTGGCCCTACGCTCCACCCCGGAGAAGATCCCATCTATAGGAGAGAGATTGATACGACCCTGATCAAACATCGGGCATCGGACCCCGGCAGAGAGACATGGACCGACCTCTCCGGGATTACAGGAAAACCATAACCGGGCGGCGCATCCGTGGGAAAATCCGGAAGAACGAACAGACGATGTCAGATCCCGTCATCCGACGGGTCCGGTTCTCCCTTCGACCCTGCAAACCGGTAATGATTACGAGGAATATGCATCTCAAAGCGGGCACCCTCACCCGGCACACCCGTCTCCCCGATCCTAATCCCGGTGATCTCCAGGATCTCCTTTACCAGGAAGAGACCCATCCCCCTTTTCTTCTCGTGCTTTCGGTCAAAGACCGCCCCTTTCATATCAAAGGGAATTCCCACGCCATTGTCTTCGAACACGAGGGTCAGGCCATCATCCGTCTCCTGACAGGTCAGTGCTATCTCTGTCACCGATTCCCCGTGTTCGAGCGAGTTTTGCAGAAGGGCATACAACACCGTCTCAAGCAGTGAATCCGCATATACTTCAAGTCCTTCCACCTCCGCACTCCGCTTCAGGTGCATGGCATCGAGGTGGGAGAGCGCATAGAGATAGGCATTGTGCACATTCTGCCATGTGGGGGGGACGACGCCAAGGTCCTGGTACTGCCTTGCAAACCGGATCCACTGCTCAACCTGATGGATCAGGTCCACCTCCTTTTCGAGGAACGCGAGGCCCTGTTCATCGGTCATCACCTCCTTTTCGAGTTCGATATATCCCAGAAGGCTGAACATCGCATTTTTGATGTCACTGAAGGTGATGAGGTTGAGAAGATTCTGTTTCTTCGCTGCAAGGCTGAGAATCTTTTCCGCATGCTTTCGATCCGATATCTCACGATCAATGGCGAGGACCTGTTTTTTCTGACCGACGCAAAAGAGCCTTCCGTTGATTTCCAGCGGGAAGGTGGTCCCGTCCTTTCGTACATGCATGACCTCTCCCCGGATCTCTTCACCATTCAGGACACGGTGGAGACGTTCCGGGACAGCGGCCCTGGATTCGGGGGCATCAAGATCGCTAACCTTCATCGAGAGGAGTTCGTCCGTTGTATACCCGTGCATGGTTGCCGCGGCCTTGTTTGCGGCCACGATCCTTCCCGCATCATCTCCTTCAGCTTCAAATATCAGGATACAGTCCCCCGCCTGTTCAAAGAGCTGGCGGTATTTTTTCTCGCTCTCCTCGATCTTCTTCTCGGCAATGGCACGGCGCCGTTCAACTACAAAAAATCCGCCGGCACCCGTGATCATCACCGCAAAGACGATCAGATAGAAAATGGTGTTGAGGTAATCAATCTCGTTCCGGACAACCGTGCTGTCCATATCGACACCGACGATGCCCACGACATTCCCTGCACCGTCGTGGATGGGGGCAAAGCCGGAGAGCACCGTCCCCCACTGGTCGGTGGTAAATTCCTCGTCTGCAGAGGGGCCTTCAAATCCCAGGTACATCTCGGGTTCTGCTTCAGGGTAGGTATCGCCGATCAAAGAGGCATCATCCGCATACCCGTAATCCCCGTCGACGACGAATTCCATCAGGCCGTCATTGTTTCGCATGGTATAGATATAGAGGATATCGGGGACGGCCTCCTTCACCCCCCGAAGCTGGTCCCTGATGGCGAGAAACTCCGTGGTGTCCTCATTTCCCGTCTGAATCCCGACAAAGGCATCCCCGTCGATCTGCGATGCTGCGGCTCCTGCTACGGACATCAGTTCATCCTGCACAGAATCCTTGAGCACTCCCTGCGTCTCCGTAACAATGGACCAGACAACACCGATACTGAACACCAGCATCAGCAGAACCAGAATGATGGAAACCGTGCGGGAAGATGTCGTATTTGTCATATGCTGCATCAAAACACGCGGGAACGCCGCATAATGAATAGATTTGCAGGTCCGGTAATAATGGTTCTGAATTTACTAAGGGAGAAGGGGTATTTTCTGCGCTGATTGGGTTTTTGGCCCATAGGAAAGGTCAAACCAGGCCAAAAAGCATTAATTTCGTCCTGTTCCGGGAATTCAAAGAAGAAACCATATAATGAGTGATTACTCACTTATGTATGCGCAACGCAAAACCGCACTCCTTATGACCGGGATGACCCATCGGAAGCGGAGGGATCGATATGAGCAGGCACTTGTCAGAAGAAAAACGAAAGGCCCTGATGGAGGCAGCGATCGATCTCTTCTCGACCCAGGGATTTCACGCCACGCCGACACAGCAGATATCAAAGCGTGCCGGCGTCTCTGCTGGGACCCTGTTCAGGTATTTCAGGACCAAGGAAGATCTCATCGATTCATTGTACACATCCGTAACCGCGGCCCTGACCGATGCGGTGAATGAGGCAATACGCCCGGAAACATCTGTGGAAGAACAGATAAAAAACGTCAAGCGGGAGGTGCTCTACTGGATGTTCAAAAATCCAAAAAAGGCCCTCTTCTTCGAACAGTTCTCTTCATCCCCGAACATTACGGAAAAAGCCAAAGGAGAGGTAATTCTTCGAATTTCTGCCCTGGACGACCTCTATCACAAAGCAGCATCCTCCGGGCTCCTTGCCGGTATCAACCGGGAGGTTTTCCTGGCAAACTTCTGGTACCCGAACTTCATGCTCATACATCTCCATGCCTTCGGAAGATTGCCGGGCAGTATCGAAGACACCGTCGAACAGTCGGTCACGTCGATGTGGTGCGGACTGTCAAAGAACCCATAATCATCGTGTATGACATGACGCCGCCACTCCCCTTTCAACCTGACACCGCACAACCATTCCGCCCGGAACCGACCGGATTTCATGAACCGGCAGGACATCCTCACCACCAACAGAACAATAGATTACAGGAACGACACGAAATGGACAGACTACAGGGATACAGGAAAATGCTTCGAACCGGAGACTGGATCAAATTTTATCCGCTCTTCCCGCTTGCCGGAGCAGCACTTGCCGCCGGCATCTCCACCGACCTCATCACGGCGTTTGCACTCTTCTGCTGCGTTACCGCATACGGATTTGTGATCAACAATCTGTATGACGTCGAGATCGACCGGCAGCATACGGGGAAGAACACGCATGGAAAAAATCCCCTGACGGGCAGTGATGTGACAATACGGGGGACGAAGGTCTTGTGTGCAGTGCTCGCCGGCATTCCCCTTCTGGCCTCGCTGGCCATCTCGACAGCCGGGTTTGTGCTAACCCTCCTGTGCCTGCTTGCCCTGACGGCCTATTCCGCACGACCGGTCCGCCTCAAGGACCGGTTTGCCGCAGACATTCTCTGTCACGGGTTCATGTTCGGCGGGTTGCCGTTCCTTGCGGGATATGCCCTTGCAGGAGGAGGACTTTTTGATCCGTTCTCCCTCGCGTTCGCCTATGCAGCCCTCTGCACATTCATCGGTTGCGAGGCCCTTATAATCCATGAAATTCTTGATTATCATGAGGACCGGGAAACGACCTACACCACCGTCGTCGGCATCGGCCTGAGAAACGGGATTGTCCTGCTGATACTGACGGCACTGCTCGCCATTGCCATGCTCGAAACGATGGCATGGTGGTTCGGCATCGGCACCACTATTCATGCGCTCGCCCTTGCCTTCCTCCTCGTCTACCCGGTGTACGGGTGCAGGGAGATGCTGATGAAGGAGGTCGAACGGTGGTATGGATGGTTCACGAATGATTACGGCTTCCGGGTGCGGTGACTACGATGCTGTCTGTCATTATTCCGACCCTGAATGAAGAAGAACAGTTAGAAGGTTGCCTTACCTCGCTTACCAACCAGACCCTTGACCGTAATGAATTCGAGATCATCGTGGTGGACGGAAACTCCACCGACAGGACCCGCACCATCGCACAGCAGCATGCCGACAAGGTGGTCATGCAGGAGAGAAACGGCATCGGCGGTGCCAGGAAAAACGGTGTCGAGGCAGCCTGCGGCGATCTTCTCGTCTTCACCGATGCAGATACGCTCCACCCGTCCAACTGGCTGGAACTTATACGGGCCAACCTCGGCACCGGCGGCTATGATGTCTGCACGGGCCCCATTCTCTTTTACGAGCAGACGCTTCGATCCGAACTCCTCTCCCTCTGGAGAAAACAGTACAATATCTTCCACCTCTTCAACTTCTACTGGCTCATCGGGTCGAATATGGCGATGACGCGTACCAGCTATGACCAGATCAACGGCCACCGGAGCATCTCGCTTCTGGAGGACTATGACCTCTCCGTCCGGATGTTCAAGGAGAAGGATATCCGGTGCCGGTATGATACCCGCCAGGAGGTCTATACCTCGGCCCGGCGGCTGCAGAACCTCTTCACCTACACCCTCGTCTATTTTTACGGGCATTATCACTATCATTTCACCCGTGATTACCAGCGTCTTCTGACCTACCCCCGGTTCGATAAGATGGACCGCGAGATGATCCTTGATGTGACCGGCATCCGGGAACTGAACCGCAAACTCGAGGAGGTTCAGGAAAAAATTACCCGGAATTTCAACGGAATTGAGGGGAAAATGGGCGGGAAATAACGAAAAACCATCCTCACCAGTTTTTTTTCTTCCCGCGGATGCCGGGGTTGAACCGGCCGTAAGGTAAAGGCAGGAACGGTATCTGCAGATTCTGTCTCAATTCAGGACGTGATTTCCTTATTCCACACATTCTCGCTACAAAATTATCTAATAGTTCCAATAAGTAAGATATTTATGCAAATTGGTAATACTATACTGTGGATGTGACCTGCGACGGTTCCCATGACCCACACGGCTCATCACAGACGAACACACCACAACATATAGTTCCCGCATCGCTGTCGGCGGTTGTTCACATCCGTTCGTATTCAGGGGCATCTGCTGCCCTTCCGTCCTTTTTTTCAAAAAAATGAATGGGAATTCTCAGACATAGAGGGAAAACCCATGGAGATGTGCAGGCAGCTGATTCACGGTTAATTGCACCGTTTCCTGCCCGCCCTTCATGCCAAGACGTAGATCTGAGAGCCCCGGGCCGTGGCCGGCTCCTACCGGCACCCTCCCCCTGAGATCAGGGAGGGCAAAGGTGGTCCGCCCATCACCCCCGTAGGTGGTTCCAAGAATGGAAAACAGGGCCTGGTTCTGGTCAATAGCAAGTAGCTGCCCGGAGCAGAACGCCCAGCCGCGGGGAGCAAAATACCCGGCAAAGAGCGTCACTTCACCGAGAGTTCCTTCGCTAATTCCACGTACGATAACAGGTTCATCATCAATGCCACCTGCAGGAGCCATGTCGCGTGAGGGATACAGCCCCTGCAGACAGATAATATAGTTCAGCCCCAGATAGGGCGCCCTATTCTCATGAGGTTGCGACCCTCCGACCAAATCCGTCTCATATGCCGTCCCCGTGAGGGTCTCGATATCCTCCTCGACAGCACTCACATTCGAACCAAGTGCATTGACATTCGAGTCAAGCAGGCTCACATTCCCTTCAAGCAATGTGAGAGCTGCTTCGAGTGCAGTAATATTCCCCTCAATGGCACTGATCTTCGCTTCTATCTCACTGAGATCTCCCCCGCCATCATCGAGGAGATCGTTGATCCCGTCAATCTCGTCCTGTATTTCTTTCAGTTCTTCTCTGATTTCCTCTACCGACAGCTTCTGGTCAGCAGGCGGCACCGCAGCGGCATCCACGGAAAGCACCAGAGCTGCCATTATCAATAACAGGAATATCCTGAATCTTCTCTTCATCATTTTTACCCCACCTCCATCCGGAATGCATCATCCCGCCAAAGGGTGTGTGGTAGTCGGACTCCGACGTGATAAGGTTTTGTCCATTGCTTTTTTTAAGCGAAAATTCGCATCTATCCGCCACGCTTAGAACCAGCCGGTGGACAGCCTCCGCAACGATGGCAGAAAGCCCTGCATCATAGGCCGGACAGACGATGCCGACGCAGTCCGCAGCCGGAACAATATCCTGCGGTTGTGGGGCTAAGCTCACGAAGGGGTCGAGCGTCGTGCAGTCATCCAGAACATCGCATATCCGACAGGC
The DNA here is from genome assembly GCA_016841485.1 of Methanobacteriota archaeon. Lineage (GTDB taxonomy): Archaea > Halobacteriota > Methanomicrobia > Methanomicrobiales > Methanomicrobiaceae > Methanovulcanius. The sequence continues at coordinate 67,752 of JAENZA010000005.1, read as the reverse complement.
CGCTGAAAAGGAGTTCCCCGTCCCGGAGAAGTAATAAATTGTGGTGATCCTGGAATACCAGAAAATGGATTCAATTGAATGATGTAAAAATGCGGTGGGAAGAGCCATTGCAGAAAGAGAAGATGATCCCCCCCCCTTCCCATTATTGCGGCAGAAGAACCCGAGCAATACGGCGGTATCTTCACCGGTCATCCGGAAGTCAGGAGTTACCTTATTCGTCATCCTTCTTTTTCTTCAGCTTCTCAATCGCCTCTTCCGCCGCCTTCTTCACATCCTCGCGTTCATCCTCGAGAAGAGCAGTGAGCGGCTCGATGGCCTTCGGGTCGCCCAGCTGCCCGAGGGCCCAGGCGGTATGCGCACAGACATCATGATATGCATCCTTCAGGAGCGGAATAAGCGGGTCCACCGCCCGCAGATCACCTATCTGACCCAGCGAATGGGCCGCCCCGCGGCGGAGCCATTTTTCTTCGGAGGTCAGGCACCGGATCAGGGGTTCGACGGCACGTTTGTCCCTCAGCATCCCGAGCGATTTTACTGTGACATACTGCACTTCAAGGGCTTTATCGTCGAGAGCCTTGATGAGCGGGATCACCGCCCGCTTATCCCCGATCTCACCAAGCCGGGTCGCCGCCTTTCTCCGGTACAGCTGATACGCATGCTTCAGGAGCCGGATGTATCCCGGCACATCATCGCGCCGCGTCTTCATATAGGCAAGGATCTGCTCCCTGTCCTTCTGTATATCCCCCGTTTGCCGGAGTATGTCTTTCTGCACGTGCCCACTTCCGTCCATTTGAGAATTTCAGGTGAGAATATATATATCTGGTGTCCTCAGGATACACCCTCCTTTTGGGAAACCGCAGCAAAGGCACGGTCCAGAATCTCAATCCCCATGTCTATATCCTCTTTTTCTATGATCAACGGCGGTGAGAAGCGGATGACCGATTCACCCGCAGGAAGGAGGGTCAGGCCGTTTCGGAAGGCCTCGTTGAGAATCGCATTTCGTTCTTCTTTTGCTCGTTGCTTCGTTTCCCTGTCCCTGACAATCTCAATACCGACCATGAGCCCTATGCCCCGGACATCTCCGATGAGTGCGTGTTTTTCGCGAAGGCCGTTGAGCTTGTCCATCAGGTATGCCCCCATCTCTGTGACATGGTCGCCAAACCCGGGGGTATCCAGGATATTCAGGACCGCAAGACCGGAGGCGCAGGACGCGTTGTTGCCGCCGAAGGTGCTTGCATGTGAGCCGGGGGGCCAGGTCATGATCTCGTGGGAGGCGACCGTCACGCCCAGCGGAAGACCCCCGCCGATCGCCTTTGAGAGGGTGACGATGTCGGGGACCACCCCGAAGTGTTCGGATGCAAGGAACCGCCCGGTCCGCATGCATCCCGACTGGACCTCGTCGACGATGAGCAGGATGCCGTATTCGTCACAGATCTCCCTCAGTTCCCGCAGGAAATTTTGCGGCGGCACAATATACCCCCCCTCACCCTGGACGGCTTCGACGACGATCGCCGCCACCTCCTCGGGTGAGACTTCGGTGCGAAATATCTCCTCACGGATATACCGTATGACATCGACGTCACAGGTCTCGGTACTGAACCCGAGGGGACGGTAGGGGTCCGGATACGGGACATGAATCACCGGCAAAAACGGCCCGAACCCCTTGCGCTGAATGACCTTTGCCGCGGTCAGGCTGATTGCACCGTAGGTCCTCCCGTGAAATCCCCCATAAAAGGAGATGAAGTATTTCCGGTTGGTGTGATAGCGGGCGAGTTTAAGGGCCGCCTCTACCGTCTCTGCACCCGAGTTGGAGAGATAGACACGGTCCAGCCCCTCCGGAAGCATGGACACCAGTTTCTCGGCGAACCGGACGGGAATTTCCGAGCAGAAATCAAGAAACGCCCCGTGAGAGAGCTTCGAAACCTGTGCTGTCACGGCCTGCACTACATCCGGGTGGTTCCACCCGACATTCATCACCGCAATGCCTGCGGAAAAATCGAGATAGCGGTTGCCGTCCACGTCCCAGAGGTTCATTCCCTCGGCCCGGTCGAGGACGAGCGGATACTCCCGCACCATGCATTGCGAGATCACCTCCGCGTCGCGCTGGAGAATGGCCTGCGCCCTGGGCCCGGGTGGTTCGGTGGTTATGAGAGGTTGCATGCTCTAAGATACGCTTCAGGTTCATAATACCTGCAGTCGCCATAGGCCATCCCCATTGTATGATACGGCAATGGCCAAGGGCAGGGGGAACCACACCTCGTACGCACCCCCTGCAATGGCCCGGCTCTCCCCGGCAATCGGGTCCCGAGAACCGCATCTCATCGCCGGGACTGCGTATCATCCAATGAGGCGGTCGGACAATGACGGATGAACCGACACACATCCATATTTTTATGAGCTGTTTTAGCAAACCGTTGTACCAATAACCGGTTTTGCTATGATTAGGGTCCTGTTAGTTGACGATGAACCTGCACTTCTCGATATCGGCAAGATATTCCTGGAGAAAACAGGCCAGATGGAGGTGACGACAGCCCAGAGCGCTCCTGAAGCGCTGAAGCTCTTCTCGCAGGAATGTTTCGACGCCATCGTGTCCGACTACGAGATGCCGGTCATGAACGGCATCGAATTTTTACGAGCGGTCCGGGAACAGGACGGACATATTCCCTTCATCATGTTTACCGGCAGGGGACGGGAAGAGGTTACAATCGAGGCCATTAACAGCGGGGCCGATTTCTACCTTCAGAAAGGCGGAGCGCCACGGGCACAGTTTGCAGAGCTGGTCCATAAAATCAACCAGGGTACGCGACGCAGAGGCTCGGAGAAGAAGATCGCCCACCTCAACAGTGTCCTTCTCGCAATACGTGATGTTCATCAGCTGATCGGTACGGAAAAGAACCCCGACAAGCTCATACACAAGGTCTGCAACCTGCTCACCGCAACCCGCGGGTACCTCCATGTCTGGATCGGCCTCTCGGACGAGACGCTTCCCTTTGTTAAATTCGCCGAGTCAGGCATCGGCACGGATTTTGTTCATTTCAGGGAGGAAATCATCAGTGGGAGGTATCCATCGTGCATGAAGCAGGCGCTCAAAACCGGTGGTCTGGTCATGTACGACAACCCGGAACGTACCTGCTCGTCGTGCCCCCTGTATGCCGAACACAAGTCCATGAGCAACATGATCGTCAGGATCATGAGCCGCGGCCGCATGTTCGGGGTGATATCCGCCTCATTACCGAAACAGTTTGCCGACGACGAGGATGAGCAGAAACTCTTTGCCGATCTTGCCGACGACCTGGCCTTTGCCTTTCACGCCATGGAATCCGCCGCCCATAAAGAACAGGCGGAAACTGCCCTTCAGCAGTCTGAAGAACTCTACCGGACCCTCTTCGAGACGACAGGGACGGCAACGGTGATTCTCAACGAGGACCACACCGTCTCCCACGCCAACAGGGAGATGGCACGACTCTCCGGCTACTCACTTTCTGAGATCGAACGAGAGATCAAATGGACCTCAATTGTTTATGAAACGGATCTTGCACGACTCAAGGAGTATGATCGCCTCCGGCGCATCAGTCCCGAGAGTGTGCCAAATAGCTATGAATTTTCAATTAAAAATGCCCAGGGGCAGAAAATTGATGTCTTTGGCACGGTCGCCCTTATACCCGGCATCCGCCAGACCGTCGTCTCCATCATGGACCTTCGCAAACTCAAAGAGGCTGAAGGAGCCCTGCAGGAGACCCTCCTTATCAAGGAGAACGCCATCGAGTCCTCCCCTACCGCCATCTCGATTCTCGATCCGGACGGAAATCTCACCTATGTGAACCGTGCCTTCCTGAGAATGTGGGGATATGATGCCAAAGAGGAAGTGATCGGGCAGAGAGGCAGGGTCATCGGCATCGCCGGAGAAAGTAGGCCGGAACTCCTGGACCACTTCTGTAAAACCGGTTCCATGATCGGAGAATTTGAGGTTGAAAAGAAGGACGGCACACCTTTTGTTATCCATCTCTCGGCAAAGGTTGTCAAAAATTCTGATGGCACACCGGTCTTTATCATCGCCTCTATGATCGACATCACCGATATCAGAAATTACCGGGAAGCCCTGCAGAAGGCGAATGAAAAGCTCAACCTTCTCTCCGATGTGACACGCCATGACATCCTGAATCATCTCACGGCCCTTCTCGGCTATCTTGAACTGATGAAGACTGTCCCCCCGGAAGGGGTGCCGCCATATATCGGGAAGATTGAGTCGCTTGCCAAAACCATTGAGACCCAGATATCGTTTACCAGTGATTACCAGAACATGGGAGTGCTTGCCCCACGGTGGCAGCGCATTGACCACATCATTAGGGATGTCGCATCACAGGCCGGGCATCTTTCGGTGGAGATCATCTCCGACATAGGCCCGGTCGAGGTGTATGCCGACCCGCTGCTCACCAAGGTCTTTGTCAATCTCATCGACAATGCCCTGCGCCACGGCGACCACGTGACCAGGATCGCCATCGCGTTTCACCAGACAGAAACCGGGGGTGTCATCGTCCTGGAGGATGACGGGAAGGGAGTCACCCCACACATCAAGGAAAAGATATTCGCCCGCGGCTTCGGCCGCAACACCGGCTACGGCCTCTTCCTGGTACGGGCCATACTCGACATCACCGGCATCGCCATCCATGAGACAGGAGTGGAAGGGAAAGGGGCACGCTTTGAGATTTCCATGGGACCCGACCTCTTCCGGTATGCGTGACCCGAGAATTCTTCTTTCTTCCATTTTCGGGCCTTTGTTTCCACAGATATACCCGGACGGAACCGCGATCGAAGATGGCAGGATAGTCCTTCATTTCTAATATATTCATTCACCTCTCCCCAACAACATTAAGTCAATGAACATCCATTACCGGCTATCCCATCACAGGATGGGGGTGTATGAAATGAAATCACTGAAATTGCTGGGTGTCATGCTAGTGGTGGCCGCTGTGCTCGTCGCCGGGTGTACGACCGAACCCCCGGAGGCAACACCAACGCCAACACCGACACCGGCACCAAAAAACATCATAGAGACCGCTCAGGACGCAGGGTCATTTACCACGCTCCTCGCGGCGGTCGAGGCCGCGGGCCTGACGGGGACGCTCTCCGGGGAAGGGCCGTTCACCGTCTTCGCACCGACCGATGATGCGGTTGCAAAACTTCCCGAGGGGACGATCGCTGTCCTTCTCGAGGACCCGCAGGGAGATCTGAAGGATATTCTGCTGTATCATGTGGTAGCAGGAGAACTGATGGCAGACGACGTGACATCACAACCGGATGCGATGACGCTCCTCGGCAAACGGCTCCGGTTTGACACGACGGACGGCGTGATGGTCGACGGAGCAAAGGTCGTAACAGCAGACATCGTCTGCAGCAACGGCGTCATCCACGTCATCGACGCCGTGATGCTGCCGAAAGATAACATCGTGGAGACGGCGGTCGCCGACGGGCGGTTCACCACCCTCGTTGCCGCAGTCCAGGCGGCAGGCCTTGGTCCGACACTGAGCGACGAGACGATGGACTATACGGTCTTTGCGCCCACAGACGACGCCTTTGCAGCGCTCCCCGCAGGAACGGTCGAGGCGCTGCTTGAGGACCCGCAGGGCCAGCTCACCGACATCCTCCTCTATCATGTGGCGGGCGGCCGGTTCATGGCATCTGATGTGGGGTCCATGGATACCATTGAGACCTTGCAGGGCAGCGCACTGGTCATCGACACCGCAGACGGCGTAACCGTGGGTGGTGCCAATGTCATCATCACCGATGTCGAATGCAGCAACGGCGTCATCCATGTCATCGATGCCGTCCTGATCCCGCCCGAATCCTGAAAATACCTGAACTTTCTCTTTTTTCCCGGACCATGGGGCTGGCCGTCGCCCCGGTACCGGCCTCCCCGGTTGACGGATGAGAATCCTTATTGGTGAGGTGAGAACAATATAGTGCGGAAACGAACGGTTCAATACCGAACTATAGAGGAGCATCCACCATACCATGAAAGGTCTACTGTCATTCACCTCACCACACGGGAAGGAGCGGGGCTTTCTCGCCCTCTATATCCTTCATGCACTCTGCAGGGAGCCGAAGTCCGGCTATGATCTCCTGAAGGAGATCGAGGAGAAGACGCACGGCGCCTGGGTCCCGAGCAAAGGGACCCTCTATCCCATTATCACGCATCTCGAGGAGGAGGGGCTCATCACCGTCGTGGAGACGGGACCCCGCTCGAAGAACATCTTTCAGACCACCGAACAGGGCAGGGGCATCCTCCGGCAGGTCAGGGAACACCGCCACCACCAGCGGGATAAGTTCCTTCTCCTGCGGGACCTGCACATGGAAGTCTTCGGAGAGGAAAGAACAAACCTTGGCGATGCCCTCTGGCAGATGCGTGATGCCATCGAAGGCATCCCGCCTGAAAAAACAGAAGCAGCGACACGAATACTCAACGATTGCACAGCACAACTCAGGAACCTCGCCCATCATGACAGCGATACACGTTGAAGGACTTACCAAAGAGTTTGACGGCTTTGTCGCCGTCGACGACATTTCATTTGACATAGCAGACGGAGAGATCTTCGGCCTTCTGGGGCCCAATGGCGCCGGCAAGACCACGACCATCTCCATGCTGGCAACGCTTCTCGAACCGACCGCAGGCATGGCACTGGTAAACGGCGTCGATATAACAGACGACCAGGACGGCGTCAGAAAATCCATCGGCATCGTCTTCCAGGACCAGAGCCTCGACGAGGAGCTGACGGCATGGGAGAACATGGACTTTCACGGGAGGCTGTACCGGATCCCCCGCGAAGTCAGGGAAGAAAGGATTTCGACGCTTCTGCGGCTTGTCGAACTGGAGGATCGAAAAGACAGTCTCGTCAAGACCTTCTCCGGCGGCATGCGGCGAAGGCTCGAGATCGCCCGGGGACTCCTGCACGAGCCGAAGGTGCTCTTCCTCGATGAACCGACCCTCGGGCTCGACCCGCAGACGAGAAACCACCTCTGGCATTACATCAAATCGCTGAATACGGAGAAGGGGGTCACCATCATCCTCACGACCCATTACATGGACGAGGCGGACCGCCTCTGCGACCGGATTGCCATCATCGACCATGGCACGATCATCGCGATGGATACCCCGGACCGCCTCAAGGACCGGATCGGGGGCGATGTCGTCACCATCGTATCACCGGATGCCGCGGCCATCCCCGCGATCATGACCGCAGAATGGATCATCAAGACCGAACTCCACGACGGGCAGGTCACCATCCACCTCCGGGACGCGGAGACCCATATCGTCGAACTGATTGGCCTTTTCGGAACCCACGCACTGGAGATCTCCTCCGTCTCCATCCGCAAGCCCACCCTTGAAGACGTCTTCCTCTATTACACCGGCAAGACCATCCGGGAAGAGGAGGCCGGCACCATGGCCCGGATGCGCATGATGCACCGGGCAGGGAGGCGGTAGGCATGGATATCGTCTACACCCTCTGGCTGAGAAACATCAAACGCTACCTGCGTTCGAAGAGCCGGATCGTCGGCAGTCTGGGAATGCCGCTCTTCTTCCTCCTGGCGCTGGGATTCGGGCTTAATTCGGTGGTCCAGATACCGGGGGAGGGAGGAGCGGGGTACATGGAATTCATCATCCCCGGCATCATCGCGATGAGCGTGCTCTTCACCTCGGTCTTCTCAGGGATACAGGTCATCTGGGACAAGCAGTTCGGATTTTTAAAAGAGACCCTGGTCGCCCCCGTCTCCCGCCTGGAGATCATGCTGGGCCAGACCCTCGGCGGGGCCACGACCGCCCTTATACAGGGAGCGATCATCCTCGTTCTCTCGCTCGTCATCGGGCTGCAGTTCTCCGGCATGACCGGATTTCTAATCGCCTTTGTCTTCATGCTCCTCATCGGCATCTGCTTTGCCGCCTTCGGCATCGCGATCGCCTCGAAGATGGAGGACATGCATGGCTTCCAGCTGATCATGAACTTCGTCATCTTCCCGATATTCGGTTTGTCCGGGGCCCTCTTTCCCATCGAAAGCCTCCCCGAATGGCTGCGGGTGGTGACCTACCTCGATCCCCTCACCTACGGGGTCGAGGGGATCCGCTACGGGCTCCTGGGCACCTCGGCCATCGGTCCCCTCACCTGCCTTGGTGTGCTCGGGGGATGTACTGCCGTGATGATCGTCATCGGGGCCGTCCTGTTCAGGAAGGCCTCGATATAATCTTTTTTTCACTCTTTTCTGCTGCAGCGCATATATCGAGGTAGAGATCCCGGAGGGACTCTGCAACGGGATTTTCCGTCTTTGCCGAACCGATCCTTCGTACATCAGGCTCTGATTCAATGATCTCTTCATTGTAGGGGAGATAGTGAACCGAGGTGAATTTCATCCCTCCCCCGGAGAGACGTTCGATTTTCCTGATATCCGACTCCGAGCGAACCTTGTTTACCACCAGGTGCACATGCCGGATGCCGAGTTCACGGGCAAGAGATGCGGAGTGCTCGGCGACGCTGTACGCATTGAAGGAGGGTTCGGTGACCACTACCGCCTGGGAAAACCCATCCGACATCGCCCGGCCGAAATGCTCGACCCCGGCCTGGGTATCCATCAGGATCACCTCATTTCGCCGCAGGCGGATGTACCGGAGGACACTGCCCAGAAGGGCGTTTTCCGGGCAGAGGCAGCCCCCCGCCGCGGTGGAGACGCTTCCCATCACCAGCAGGCTGATGCGGTCGTCGATGGCGATGCCGTAGCGCTCCACCACGTCGCTCACCTGTGGATTGAGCCGGAGCACCCCGCCCCACCCGGACCCGGGGCGCACGCCGACCTTCTCCTCGATATAGGCAGCATTCTTCGCCAGCGGGATGATCTCGGATGCCCGGTCCGGGGGATACCCGAGGGAGAAGGCGAGGTTCTGCTGCGGGTCCTCGTCAACGGCGAGGACATTCATGCCACCGTCGGCAAAGATGGATGACAGAATGGCGCAGGTGGTGGTCTTTCCCACACCGCCTTTGCCGGCGATGACGATGCGCATGCCATCGCCCCGAGACGGTGCCCGGTGGGTCCGGAAGTACCGTGTCGCCTTCTGTATCCCTGATTTTTTGTCACCCATCCCTCTTCTCCTCTACAGGCCGAGCTCCTTTCTCTTCCCGTCGATATGCGAGATGATCAGTTTCGCCGCCGCTTCGGGGTCCGGTTCCACGGCAAATTTCGCCTGGACCACCCCTTCCACCCCGCCGGTGAGCAGCTCCGCCACGTTCTGGCTGCCGGTGATCTTCGGCATCACCCCGAGGACGGTATACACCCCCGAGGCGACAAAATAGGAGCCGATGGAGACCGCCTTCTGCGAATACCACTCGGGTGCGGCACCCGCCACCGGAAGCTGGTGGATGCCGACCCCCAGCGCTTTTGCAAGCTCCGCGAGGAGGACGAGGATGCGTGAACAGTCCACGCACGAGCCCATATGCAGGACCGGCGGGATGCCGAGGGCCTTGCATACCTCCCTGAGCCCCGGTCCGGCGAGGAATGCGGCGTCGGGCATGAGGAGCCCCGCCTTTCCTGATGCAATCGCTGCGCATCCTGTCTCGACACAGAGGATATCGTGTTTTATCAGCTCCTTTGCAAGGGTCACATGCCCGTAGTCATGCTTCACCTTCGGGTTGTTGCAGCCGACGATGCCGACCGCTCCCCGAATTTTGCCTGCAGCGATGGCGTCGATGAGCGGCTGGAAGGTCCCACCGAGTGCCCCCTGTATGGCCTCCACTGAAAACCCGGCCATCAGGTCGACCGGTTTGCCGGGGATGATGACCTTCTCCTGTACCCGGTTCGGGAAGTTGTTGACTGCCATCTTCAGGATGGCCTTTGCTGTTTCATAGGCATTCTCGGGTTTGAAGTCGTAGTAATACGAACCGACCACCTTCGATTTCTCGCTCGTAGAGACGATCTTCGTGTGATAACAGCTTGCCGTCCGCGGCAGCGAGGGGAAGATGCACTGGTAGTCGATGATCATCGCCTCGAGGGCACCGGTGGTGATCACGAGCTCCTGGTTGAAGTGGTTGCCCGCCATCGGGACCCCTTTTCGCATCAGGAGTTCATTGCCCGTGCAACAGAGGCCGACCAGGTTGACGCCCTTGGCCCCCATCTTCTCCGCAAGCGCCTGGATGTCGGGGTCCTCCGATGCCCGGACGACCACCTCAGAGAGCATCGGGTTGTGGCCGTGGAGGGACACATTCACATAGTCCTCTTTCAGGACACCGAGGTTCACCTTCGACTGGTTAATCGTTGGCGTGCCGAAGAGGACATCGGATATTTCCGTGCCCATCATCGAGCCGCCCCACCCGTCCCCGAGGGCCGTCCGCAGGCCGTGCAGAAGGATATTCACGTAGCTTGCCCCGACGCCCATGTGCACGCGGTGCATGGCCTCCACGATCTCCCGGTCGACGCTCCGCGGCCGGATGCCCGCGGCGTCCCATATGGCCCGGGTCTGTTCGGGAGCACGTTTCGAAAAGCAAATCTCGTTTTTCACCGTCCCGAACTCCTCGAGAAGCCCGAGGCCGACATCGACCGCGACGTCCTCATCACGTCTCCCCTCCGTCGCAACACCGAGTTCGCCGGCGATACGCCTGAGCTTTGCCGGGTCGGATATCTCATACCCCTGGGCGGTCCCTTTCCCGGTCTTGTACAGCGTCTCGACGATGTCGCGGCCGTGGTCCGAGTGGGCTGCGGCTCCCGTTGCGATGGTGTCGAGCAGGTTTCTCGCAACGACGAGGTCACGGTCCGCACCGCAGACGCCCCGATCGCGGTTATGTTCCGGGATGATCCTGCACGGCCCCATCGCACAGCGGCTGCATGAAAGGCCGCTCGCACAGTACGTGCACTGGGGCTGCTGCATCTCGTACCGGTCCCACACCGTCTCGATGCCCTCGCGCAGGGTGTGCCGGAGCATCTCCTGTGCCAGTTCGTCGATCGTCCGTTCCTTGACCTTCTCCTCTATGAGTTTTGGGTCCATGAGGCTCATTCGTGCCCGGTCTATCTCGCAGGTCTCAAGTTTTTTTTCGACCAGCACCGGTTTTGGTTTCTCGTCCATCCATATCACCTGGTTCCATCATCCGGGATGATGTCAGTATTGATGCAGATGGACGGAATGCCATATAGCTATTTTCCAGAATGGGGGAATGAAACCAGAACAGGAAGCATGCCATACCGGTTCTTCTCATTGCTTTCCAAACCAATGGTACACCGGACGGGCCCCAAGGAGCAGTACAGGGATGAGATACCAATACCATTCGAACGAGAGGAGCACAGGGAGAACAGATGCAAGAAAAAGGGTGAAAAAGAAGACAGACCCTTTCACACATGCCATATCCCATATATCCAGATTCTTCAGTTTTTCGGCATTTAAGATATTAAAACCCATATGATACTCTATGACTGCATCAAGTTAACTAATTCATCGGATTCGATAAACCATCTCATCGACGAAATAGAGGGCCCGGATATCCGGCAGGCCCAACCTGAGAGACAGGTCCGTAGACAGTAAATCATCACCACCGTAACCAGACCTTTTCATGTTCACTAAACCGCTGCCGAAGAAGGCGTAGGGGACACCATATCTTTTATTGCACTATGCGCCCATCTGGAGATATTGGTATGATATGGTGGTAACCAATGTGACACCTGAAATATTTCTTGTCCTCCTTGTCCTTGCTGCAACCGTCATCCTGTTTGTCACTGACAAACTCAGGGTCGATGTGATTGCGATCATCATCATGCTCACGCTCGGATGGCTGGGTCTCATCTCCCCTGCCCAGACATTCTCGGGGTTTGCAAGCAACGCCGTCATCTCGGTGATGGCGGTGATGATCCTCGGCTATGGAGTGGACAGGACCGGGGTCATGATCCTGCTTGCGCGAAAGATTGTACTAGTTGCAGGCGCAAGCGAAAAGAAACTGATGGCCGTCATCTCCGCGGTTGTAGGTCTGCTCTCGGGATTCATGCAGAATATCGGGTCGGCGGCGCTCTTTCTCCCTGCCATCCTGCGCATTTCCAAAAAGACCAGGATTCCCCGTTCCCGCCTGATCATGCCGATGGGATTCATGGCAATCCTCGGCGGGACTATTACGATGGTGGGATCCTCCCCCCTCATTCTCCTGAACGATCTCCTCGCCCAGGGGAACCTCGAACCGTTCGGCATCTTTGCCGTCACCCCGATTGGCCTTGTGCTGCTGGGGACAGGCATCCTGTACTTCCTCCTGCTGGGCAGGTATGTGCTCCCGTCAGGCGAGGGTGAACCAACCGGCCCTGCCGGCCAGCAGGAGATCATCGAGACCTGGCAACTCCCGGGGAATCTGCACCACTATATCGTTCCAAAGGAGAGCCCGCTCGTTGGCACAAGCAGGGAGGACGTCTCCCTTAAATCCCGGTATTCCCTCCATCTTCTGGCGGTCAGGACAGGGAGGGACATTCTCTATGCACCGTGGCGGTACTCGGTCTTTGCGGAGGGACAGGTACTCTCCCTCCTCGGAACACCTGAAGATGCGAAGCGGTTTTCCACGGACTACGGACTCGTCCCCGTAGGGAACCAGGAACGTATGACCGAAGAGGTCGGCGAGGAACACGCGGGATTTGCCGAGATCATCGTGCGCCCCCACTCCCCCTACACCGGAAAGACACTCCGTGAACTCTCATTTCGCAAACAGCACGGGCTTGAGATCATCCTGTCGCTCACGAAGGAAGGGGAACACCGGCAGGACTTCTTTGACATCCCCATCGCTCAGGGGGACACGTTTGTCGTCTACGGGCCGTGGGAGAAGATCAACCGTATCGGGCAGGGACCGGAGTTCGTCCTGAGTACCGTTCCGGAAGAGAAGGGGGTCAAGTCATCCAGAGGGCCCTTTGCCCTCCTCTGCCTCGGAGGGGGCATTGCGCTCACCTTCACCGGTGTCCCGATCGCACTCGGTCTTTTAACCGGCGCCATCGCGATGATCCTCGGCCGGCTGCTTACCATCGGTGAGGCATACCGGGCCATCGACTGGCGGACCGTCTTTCTCCTTGCAGGACTGATCCCGCTGGGCATCGCCATGGACCAGACCGGAACGGCAGCCTTTCTCGCAGATGTGATGATGGACCTGCTTTCGATGGCGCATCCGTTCCTCATCCTCCTCGGCATTGCGGCGCTTGCCACCTTCTTTTCCCTCTTCATGTCGAATGTGGCGGCGACCGTCCTCCTCGTCCCTCTCGTGATCATCATCGGCACCTCGACAGGCCTTGACCCCCGCGGCCTGGCCCTCCTGGTCGCCATCTGCGCCTCGAATTCGTTCATCCTCCCGACCCACCAGGTCAATGCCTTCCTGATGACCCCGGGAGGGTACCGCAACGCCGATTACCTGCGGGCGGGAGGGGGAATGACCGTACTCTTCCTCTTCATTGCGACGGGATTAGTTTATATATTCTTCATCTTATAGGACTCAGCATTGTAATCCGGGACGAGTATTATGTTGCTGAAACAGTTCTTTATTGAAAAAATCGCCCACAGCTCATATCTTATCGGTGGCACCACGACCTGTGCCATCGTGGACCCGAGTCGTGACGTGGACCGCTACCTCGAGGCCGCAGAGGCCGAGGGACTCAGGATAACGCATATTCTCGAGACGCATCTTCATGCGGATTTTGTCTCGGGCCATATGGACCTTGCCGAACAGACGGGGGCAAAAATCTATGCCCCTGCCGCAGGCCATTGCACCTTCGAGCATGTGCCGCTGTCCGACGGCGACATCTTCACCATGGAAGACATGGTATTCCGGGTCCTTGAGACACCCGGACACACCCCCGACTGCCTCGTCTATGCGGTCTCCGACACCTCCCGCGGAGATACGCCGGTCGCGGCATTTACCGGTGATACGCTCTTTGTCGGGGATGTTGGCCGTCCCGACCTCTTTCCGGGAAAGGCCCGTGAACTGGCAGGCCAGCTCTATGACAACCTCCACACGAAGGTCATGACCCTGCCTCCCGAATGCATGGTGTTTCCGGCACACGGTGCGGGGTCCCTCTGTGGAAAGGCGATGGGTGCGATGCGGTTATCGACCATCGGATACGAGAACACCTACAACCCGGCGCTGCGTATCGGGGACACGGAGGAGTTTATCCACTCACTGACCGTCGATATGCCGCCGGCACCCGATCACTTCGCCCGGTGCAGCGACATCAACCGAAAGGGGCCGGCACTCGTGCGGACCCTGCCTCCGCTGCGGGCAATGAAACCGGCCGAGTTCCATGAGCGGATGAAGGATGCAGAGACCATCGTGGTAAGTATCCGCAACTATGCCACCTTCGGTGGCCAGCACATCCCCGACAGCTATCACATCGACATGGGCGGCAACTTCTCCACCTTTGCGGGTTGGGTGCTGCCGCCGGACAGGGACATCCTCCTCGTCGCAGAAGGCCCCGCCCAGGCAAGGGAGGCAGTCATACAACTCCGGCGGGTCGGCCTCGACCGGACGATCGGTTACCTCGAAGGAGGGACCCATGCATGGGTGACCGCAGGCTACACCACCGATCACATCCACCAGCTCTCCCCGTCCGAGGTGCATGAGAAAATCAAGGATCCCGACATCGTTCTTCTCGATGTAAGGTCCAGGGACGAATACGAACAGCAGCACATTACGGGGGCCGTCAACATCATGGCCATGGATCTCAGGACCCGGGCAGGTGAACTTGACCCCGACCGCCCCACGATTGCAGTGTGCCGGACCGGGCACCGGTCGAGCCTTGCCTGCAGCCTCCTAAAGCAGAAGGGCTTTACCGACGTCTATAACGCCGCCGGCGGGATCACGGGGTACATCGCCGCAGGGCTTATGCCGAAGTGAGGGGTCAGGAAGCAGATAAGAGGTGGGAACAATGGACTGGACACCATATATTGCGGGAGCCGGCATCGGCATCCTCAGCTGGATTGCATTTCTGCTCTCGAACAAACCGCTCGGTTGTTCGACCGCGTACACGAGGACGAGCGGCATGATCGAACGCGTCTTCCGGGGAAAGAAGACGGAGGAGAAACCCTACTACCAGAAGTTTGCTCCCGTCGTCGACTGGGAATGGATGCTGGTCGCAGGAGTCTTTATCGGGGCTTTCATCACCTCGGTGGCGGTGGGAGGATTTTCGTTCGAATGGGTGCCGACGCTCTTCGGCGACGCCTTCGGATATGATACCGGGCTGCGCCTCGCGGTCGCCTTTGCAGGGGGCATTCTCATGGGGCTCGGCTCGCGCTGGGCGGGAGGGTGCACCAGCGGGCACGGGATCAGCGGTGCACTTCAGCTTGCAATATCCAGCTGGATTGCCGTGATCGTTTTTTTCCTGTCGGGCATTGTGTCGGCGTTCATAATTTACGGGGTGCTGTGGTGAGGTTGAGAACATGATGTTTGAAGACCTGCATGAAAATAACCGGCTGCAACTCGCGATCGGCCTCCTTATCGGACTCTGCTTCGGAGGGTTCCTCTACATCGGCGGGGTGACCGAGTACAACGTAATCCTCGGCCAGCTCCTCCTGACGGACTTTACGGTCATCAAGGTGATGCTCGTCGCGGTGGTCGTGGGAATGATCGGCGTCTATGCGATGAAAAGCAGGGGGATGGTCGAGCTCCACCCGAAGCCCGGCTCGATTGGTTCCACCGTCATCGGGGGCATCATCTTCGGCATGGGATTTGCCGTCCTCGGCTACTGCCCCGGCACCGTCGCAGGGGCGGTGGGCCACGGCGCACTCGACGCCCTTTTCGGGGGGGTCACGGGCATTCTGGTCGGTTCGGGCCTCTTTGCCGCAGCCTATCCCACTCTCGATGAGAAGGTTCTTTCCAAAGGGGTCTTTAAGTCAATGACGATACCCGATGCCCTGAAGATCAACCCGTGGTATGTTGTCATTCCGTTTTGCATCCTGATTGCAGCAGTACTCGCAGGACTGGAATATTTCGGGCTTTGAGGATACAGAAATGTCCCTGAGGGTAAACGGCCGCCGAACTGCCCTCCGGGAGGGCGACATTTTTATAGTGTTCATGCCATTCTCTGAATATGAGTCTTCTGGCCATCGATGTGTATGCCGTATTCTATACTATTCTCCAGGCACTCACGTTCTTATTTGAAGTGGTCGGAGCATCCCTCATCATCTATGGCGGCGTCAAGGCAACCGCCAGGGTGCTTCTCCTTGAATTTAAAAAGATCGACATCCGGTATAACCAGATCCGGATAAACCTGACGAACAAGATCGTCTTCGGCCTGGAGTTTCTTATTGCAGCAGATATCCTTGGAACCATCCTCGCCCCCACCCAGGAGGAACTTATCATGCTTGCGGTGGTTGTCGTCATCAGGACCGTTCTCGGGTATTTCCTCGAAAAAGAGGCCACTGAATACGAGATCACGTAAGGAGGTCTTATCACAGGAAAATGAACCATTGTACAACGATCCCACGGACAAGTCCCGGTGCACCGGGATTATACCCGCAGAACGGGTGTGTGTCACCGGATACCCGGCAACATGCCTGAAGAGCACGGGTGAAAGGTTATCTTCTTTCTCTCCGTAATACGATTATTTCATGTACGAACTGGTCTCCCCCGTCAAACCTCTGGTCGTCCTGAAGTACCTCGCGGTACTGATGATGGGGGCGGGGGCGGCGCTGCTGGTTCCGCTCATTGTGGCAATATTTTTCAGGGATTTTTCGATTGCCGCCACATACGCGGTAGTCGGGGCCACGATCATTGTCCTTGGCTATCTCTTTGACCGGCTACTCCCTGATGAGGACCTTGAATGGAAGGAATCTCTCGTCATTGCAGCCCTTATCTTCCCGTTCAGTGCTCTGTTAAGTGCAATCCCCTTTGCCCTCTCCACAGGCATGCCCTTTCTGGATGCATTTTTTGAGGCGGTGTCGGGGGTGACGACCACCGGCCTCTCCGTTGCCCCTGCAGATGTCGGACCGGTATTTCTCTTTGCCCGTTCATGGCTCCAGTGGGTAGGCGGCATCGGGGTGGTCATCATCATCCTGATGGTCTTCGTGACCCCCGGCATCAGCGCCTATCGTCTCTATGCCGTTAATGCAGGGGAACATAAGGCCCGGCCGACGGTCATGGCAACGGCTACCCTGCTGGTAAAGATCTACTGCGTACTCACCGCCATCTCGTTTTTTATCCTGCTTCTGGGCGGCATGTCTCCGTTCGATGCAGTCTGCCATGCCCTCTCCTCCGTCTCCACAGGCGGCTTTTCCACAAGGGCCGAGTCAGTGGCCGGGTTTTCCGAGTTTGTCATTCCGTTTCTCATCACCATCAGCTGCCTGATGGGAGCATTCAATTTCAGCCTCTATCCCAAAATGCTCGAGGATAAAAAGGCTTTTTTCACCGACATCCAGTTCAGGTATTTCCTGATATTCGCTCTCGTGGGCATTCTTCTCATGCTCTTTACCCTCGCGGGGAGCCTCCCGTTCGGGGAGGCGGTCTCGGTCACCGTGTTCCAGGCATTCTCCGCCCTGAGCACGGCCGGATTTGCAACGGTCGACATCAATATGCTGCCGGAGGGATCAAAGGCAGTCCTTACCGTCCTGATGTGGGTCGGAGGTTCGGTCGGATCAACGGCTGGCGGCATCAAGATCCTCAGGCTGGTGATCCTCCTGAAGGTCGTGCATCTTGTCTTTATCAGGTATTTCCTTCCCAGGGAAGCCCTCACTCCGCTGAAGATAGGCGACGAAGTGATTGAGAGCGAGATGGTCTACAACATCCTCACCTTCGTCTTTCTCTACTCAATGGTCCTCGTGGTCTCCAGTTTTCTCTTCATGCTCTACGGCTTCGGACTCGATAACGCCCTCTTCGAGGTCTCAAGTGCACTGGGGACCGTCGGCCTCTCCTGCGGCATCACCAGTGCATCGATGCCTGACCTCCTGAAAGGGGTCTTGATCGTCGATATGCTGCTCGGGAGGATCGAGATCGTACCACTCTTTATATTGTTCTTCCCCCGAACATGGGTTAAGAGGTAACAACTATGCGGGTCATCATCGTTGAGGGCACGGCCCTCGGTATCAACCTGGCGAAAATACTGATCAGGACCGGTTCGGAAGTCATACTGATTGAAAGAAACGACGCTCTTGCAAAAGAGCTGTCCGAGACCCTCGACTGCACCGTGATCAATGCCGAGGGGACCAGACCTGACATCCTGGAGAAGGCGGAAATCGAGAAGGCGGATGCAATCGTCGCCTGCACCGACCATGACCAGGACAACATCATCATCGGCCTCATCGCCAAGGTCTTCAACGTCCCCGACATCATCATCACGACCGAAGACGTGGGATTCATGACGGTTGCCAAGCGGCTCGGGTTCCACCATGTCGTCAATTCGCCGCAGACGACGTCCAACAGTATCTTCCATACGCTCCGCGGCATCGACACCATTGAGCTTTCGACCATGATGCGGGGGGATGTCCGTTTCATCAGCGCGATTGCAGGCAAGAAGTTCGAGGAAACGGAGCTCTCGGAGATTAAACTCCCCAAAAACAGTGCCTTCATCGGCGTCTACAGAAACAGCGATTTTCTCCTGTACAATGAGAATCCGACGGTAAAAGAGAGCGACGAGATCCTCATCGCCACCCGTGTCGAATTCGTCGACAGAATCTATGAGGGATTCAAGGACGAGGAGAAGGAAGAGGATATCCCGGAACCGGCACCATAAGGAGGCCGCTAAGAGGGCATCCGTCCCATTACCAGACCGGTGCAGGGATCACTCTTCGCAGGAGTGCAGATCCATTTTACAGAAATCCGTCCGTACAATGCGACCGTCAGGGTTGACGCCATAATACTCCGGATGCTCCAGGAGGCTTGACACATTGATTTCCATCTCGATCATGTTTTCATAACTATAAAGGACGGAATGGGTGATTTCGCCGGAGAGGAAAATGATCTGCACGCCATTAAAACTTTTTTGCGCCTTCAGGATCGGGTCCATGGACTCTGGTATGACAAGGGGATACAATAATAGTATTGCCGAATGAGAGCGCATACCGGCGCATGCATGGAACATGGTACCCACAGCTACCTCTTGTCTGCCGGGACAGCCCACCCCGCAGAGGGTTCCGACGCAATCCACGCCCTCATCTCATACACATTCCCTTCATCGGCTGGGAGATGGGTCGCTTCATCGACAGCGGACTGGATGAGGGAGAACAGCGGGGAGTCCTCATGGAGAATATTCCGTGGCCGGGCGTGATCTGTAATGCGTATACATAGTTCTCCTTCTTCATAGGAACACGAGAGGGCAAGGTACCCACGATGGAGGGGGTACCCGTTCTCAAGGATATCAAGAAAAATTTCCTCAATAACGATACAGAGCTTCTCTGCCCGTGCATCCGGAACACCGCACGCGGTCATCTGTCGTTTCGTTGCCTCGATGAGGGCGGGGATGCCGCCGGCCATCGCAAATTTCAGGCTGAAATCAATACAGTCACTGGTCGTGCCACTCATAGATGATCACATTCAGGCCCCGCCTGCAGACCAGCCCGGGCGCCTGATTTCTATCTCAGCGCCCTGTGCATATACCTCTTTTCCTGCCATTGCCACACCAATGACCCAACCGCCCGGGCAGAGCGAACCATCCGAAGATGACGACGATACGAGATGCAGGGGTTAGGAGCAGCGGACGATAGAGCGGAGACAATACGGGCATACATCAGGAAATTTCATCGTTTTTTCTTACTATTACTTCTTTACAACATGGAATTCGTCCGACATCCCAAAGAACGGCCCGCATTCCACTTATCTTTATAATCACCGGATTTTCGGGATATAAACAACAGAATGCGGCATTTTTCTGTTCATTCATAAAAGTTGACCACAACCTTTAATGCCGGAGAATCCGCTGAAAGGGTGATCTTCGGGAGGAACATCGACAGGCACCAGCGCGGTCCCGGAAAACCAATCACCTTGTATCGGTCTTCAACAGAACCGGATTCTACCCCCCTAAAAAAGGGACGCAGCCTGTCGTCAGGACCTTCCGGGAGGTGAAGAAGAGATGGTACAGAAACTCAACCAGATCCCGGCAGAACGACGCTGGGATATTGCGACCCGGTGTGCAGACATGGTGCCGTTCGCCTATGGCCAGGCATTCAGAAATGTTGTGCCGGAGCGGCGCAGGGAGATGGACCAGGTAGAAACTGAGATCTGGCGGGAGATGGGGAAAAAACAGGCGGATATCGCGAAAGTCCTTGGATACCGTGTCAATTCCGGTGTGGAGGTAGCTGAAACGCTCAGTGAGATCTCAGCGATCGTGCTGGGGCCCCACCTGCGTGGCCGGGTCATCCCGGAGGCTGGTGATGCGGCGACTGTCATTACCGAAGAATGCCCGATGGCTGCAAACACCGAACGATTCAGGACGGAGGCGCGCCAGACGTGCGAGCACTGCAATGCCTATGTCACGGCGGCAACGGAGAGCCTGAACCCTGATTACCGCCTCACCTCGGACAGGCATATGTGCATGGGCGACCCCTCATGCCGAATGACCATCGAGAAAATCCAGCGATAACCTTTTTTTCCATCCCCTATCCTCTTCTTCCATTAGCCGTCATGCCTGATGGTCTCCTCCCGTTCGATCTTCCCGTCCCGGAGCCTAATTACCCGGTTAAAATACTCCTTATGCCAGTCCTCGTGAGAGACCATGATCACTGTCTGGGAAAAATCCCTGTTTATCTGCCTGAAGAGGTCGAGCACCACCCGTGAATTTTCGCTGTCGAGATTGGCACACGGTTCATCGGCAAAGAGAACGTCGGGGCTGTTCACCAGTGCGCGGGCGATGGCCACCCGCTGCTGTTCCCCTCCTGACAGTTCGGCAGGAAGGTGATCCCTCCTCTCGTAGAGCTCCACATGATCCAGGTATTCACAGCCGGCTGCATAGGCATCGGGGAGGGCAGTCCCCCGGGCGATGGAGGGAAGAATGACATTCTCAATGGCCGTGAGCTCCGGTACCAGGGCATAATCCTGGAAGATGAACCCAAAATTATTGAGCCGGAAACGGCCTTTCCGGCTGTCGGAGAATTCCAGGACATCCTGACCGCCGATCATGATCTCCCCTTCGGTGGGATCGTCCAGGAGTCCGAGCATATGCAGGAGGGTAGACTTCCCGGAGCCGGATGACCCCATGATCCCGATAAATTCCCCGGTTCTGATATCGAGAGAGACGCCGTTTAAGGCATGCACCTCCACAAGGCCCATCCTGTAGACCTTCTTCAGGTTGTGTGCGGAGATCATCAGGCACCCCTCATCGCATCAAGGATATTTTCGTTCGTTATCCGCCATGCAGGAATAAACCCGGCAATCGCCGAGGATATGTAGAGCATGATGGTATTTTCGATGAGCATGCTCACATCCACAATCGGGGTGACCGTCCCGTCCGGAAACTCGATGGGAAATGCGGTGAAGTAGAGCACCATGCCCTCGATGATCAAGAGACCGAGGATCACCCCGAAGGTGCAGATGAAGATCACCTGCATCACATAGGAATTGATGATGACACTCTTTTTTATCCCGATCGCTTTTAGGATGCCAATCTGCTTTCTGTTGTTGAAGGTCTTGATCGTCATGAGGATGAAGATGAGCACAATTGCGATGATGAGGCTTCCTATGATGGTGATATTATTGATGATGTTGAAGGATTCGACGGATTCGCCGACAATATCCGAGGTCGCGTCCTCCCAGGTCTTCACCTCTTCTCCCACCCCGAAACTGAGAATCATGCGTTTGAGGGCATCCAGGTCGGCGTCATCGGTCGCCTTGACGAGGATCTCGGTCGCCCGGGTGTTCGGCTCAGTTCCCCCGAGGACGCCGTCCATCTCATCCGCGGTCACAAACGCCATGTAGTCGGCGATATAGGATTTCGTCTGGACGATTCCCTTTATTCTGTAGTCACGGACCACTCCGTTTGCGTACCTGACCGTGACCACATCCCCGACGGCTGCACCGCCGAGCGAATCATAGAAATCCTTCGATTTGTCCTCATGGCCGGTCACAAGCACCCCGAGAAGGATCTCGTCACGGTCCCCGCTGCCGAGGTAATTCCCGTCATTCATATACTCGTGAATCTTGGTGACCTCCACCTCATCACGCGGGTCGAAGGCCTTGACTTCAATGGAGACCGTATTCTCCTCGAAATCCACCGATGCCGGCATGGAGAAACGTGCGGATGCCCGGACGACCCCAGGGATTCTGTTGATCCGGTTGAGGAGCGTATCGGCATCCTCGATGTACCGTTCGTCCTCTCGCGGCTGAATCACGATATCCGAGGTCATGAAGTCAATGGTCTGGACATTGTACGACTCCACCGCGCCTGAAATGACCGAGGGGAGGAAGATCATGTTGGTAAAGACAAAGGCGATGACGATGATATTCATCAGGACCCTGCCCCTGCCGCCCCGCTGCAGGGCCCGCGCCGCAAGAAAGACCGAGACCCCGAGGTTCTCAAACATTAATGCTCAGTCCTGTTCTTCCTTTTTCCGATAGACAAAGTAGTACCAGGCTCCGGCCGCAACGAGGGCAATCAGGACCACACCAAAGATAATCATTCCGCCGTCTCCTTTCGACCGGACAGGCATGGTCAGGGGGAACTTCTCCGTATGCGCCCCCCAGTCGTCCTCATAGGTGACGGTCAGGGTATAGTCATAATCGCGGGCTTCGTCCGCATCAAGGGTGAAGACCGCCGGAGCGTCGTTATCCGGTTTGATCTTCCCTATAAACGATTCCTTATTGCCTGAAAACGGGAGGTCTATCTCCGCCTTCGTGGAGGTCGCATCACCGGTGCCGGTATTTTCAAGGCGGATGATGAGGTCGTACTGGTCCCCCTGCATCACCCGGACCGGGTCGGTCTTTATCGAGGCAATGCCAAGCTTTGCACGGCCACGAATGTCGAGGGAGACGGCATCGGCCTGGGCGACCTGCACACCGTCCACCGTGTAATAGCCCACATCCAGCGCAAGTTCGCGGATGCCGGGTTCGAGGTCGGTATCGGTGATCAGGGAGAGTACGAGGTCCGTCGATGCGTTCGAATCGAGCCGTTCCACATGAAATGACCCCGAGGTCTTCGGGGCAAGGGAGGGGTCCTCCTCCGAGACGCGGATGAATATATCATCCGCCGGGCTCTGCCCGCTGTTATAGACCATGAGTGTCACCGTAACCTCGTCACCTGGTTCGACATACTCAGGCCCGGACTGGCTGATCAGAAGCATGGGCTTCTTTATGACCGAGACCGGCACATTCACATTGACCGGTATCGGGTAGAGGAGGCTCTCTGCGCCCTGCACCCGTACCCGCAGTGTAGGGAAATAAATGCCGTCCGTCTCCGGAGCCCTGATGAAAAACGAAAGCCGGATGGACTGATCGGGACCAAGATCACCCGAATATTGAGAGTTTCCGCCCAGGACCTTGATATCCCTGCCGCCGTCAAGATAGACGCTGTTGATGGTCGGGTTGACCTCGGTGCTTGTCGTCGTCTGGGTGGTGGCGGTCGTGGTCAGCGACGCCTTCGCGGTGTTTTTCAGTGTTACCGTAATGACCCCGGTATCACCGGGCATCAGCACCGCGGGCGTCACTTCCGTATCGGTGATGATCACCGTAGGTTCATTGAGCCCGGCAAGTGCCGGGACGATACAGAGCGCCGCAATGCAGAGTACGGCAACGATTCCCTTCAGCTTCATATATTCCTCTCCTGATTGTGTCAATGACCCGGATTCTTATTATGGTTGTTATCTCCTGCTTGATCCGAGTAAGAGTGAAACATGTTCATTATTAATATTTATGGTCATTTTTGTGAACACGATATAGTTATAGGAAAAGAACGCAAAGAACACAACATATGCCAAAGGTAGTCCCGGAGTACAAGGAAGAGGCAAGGCGACGTATCATTGAGACAGCTCTCGAAGTCTTTATGAAGAAGGGCTACCGGGAAACGACGATGGCCGATATCGCCGATGGCGTGGGAGTGAGCAAGGGCGCCATCTACACCTATTTTGCCGGAAAAGAGGACCTCTTCGTCCAGGCTGCCGAATATTCGCGGGGAAAATATGAGGTGGAATTCCTGGAGGAATTCCGGACTGCCACTGATCTCGATGTATTCGATGCACTGTTTAGGACGGTCGAAGTTTCACTTGGCGCCGGGTTTACCCTCTCGCTCGAACTGATGTTTCTTTCCATAACCAATGCGAACCTGAAAAATTTTTTACAGGAGGATGCACGTAAGGACGCGGACATCCTGCACCATTTTCTGATGCAGATGCAGGAGGACGGAAGAATTCGGGCAGATGCCGACTGCAAAGAACTGACACGACTGGTAACGACGCTCCTCTACGGATTCTATACCAGGGCATTTCTCGGGTATCCTTCCAAAGAGGCAAAAGAGATCTGGGAAACGGCGGTCGCACCCTACCGTGTGCAGGGGTGATCGACCGGTGAAACAGGGCGGACCGCAGACAATTTTCACGAAATCCTGCCCGAATTCATGCCCTGTCACGGCGGCTGTCGGCAAGGGCCTTATACCAGACGTTCATGCTCTCAAAGGAGCCGCATATGCTGGTGTTATTGACAAGCGTCCCTCCAAAGCGATAGCCGGCACGGGCAAAAAGGATATTGACCGGAGGATACCCGGCACGGGCGATGGTATAGGCGGTGCGTATCCCCTCCTGTTCCATCGCTCCTTCCATATCCCGGAGAAGAGATGACGACATTCCCCGTCCACGAAATGGCGGGAGGATGGCAAAATCGGTCATCTCGGCATTCATCGATGGCATGTCCATCTCCGCAGAAGAGGCGGCAACCAGAGTTCCTTCATCCCTGATCGTAAAATATCGGACATTATCGTCCATCGTCTCCCTGATATAGGCCGGGTCTGCAATCGGAAACGGATAGGTCTCGAAGACCTGCCCGTAAAGCGCTGCGAGGTCCCCCACATCGGCAGGACCTGCTTCTGCACTGTGCCATGCAGGAGAAGGCTTAGCGGCGCCGGGGTTCCCGGCACACGCAAGGGCGTCAGCCACCACCTGTCCGATTCCGGGTTCCGCGGATTCCCGACGGTCCTGACTGAAATACTTCGCCAGAAAAAACCCGTCCTCAACGCCATGGAAAAATCCGGGAACGCGGGCTTCAATGCGGTACCCTGAGGCAAGGAATTCCTTAACGGTGCCAGCAGGAACCTTCGCGAAGATCTTCGAATATCCCTCGGCAGATGCGAGATCATCGAGTTTCGGGACGATTTTAGCAGCATCCGGTCGCGAGAGTTTCATCAGGTAGATACGGTTGTTGAGCGGCCCGTGCTGGATCAGCGACGACCCGATCGTTGTTATGCAGTCAGTCGTCATCCCTGCGGTCCATACGTTCGTTGTCCTGCGGGACGAGGAGGATCGTCTCGTCATAGTCGCTGAGCAGTTTTGCAATCCCCACCGATTCCGATTCGTCGGCATCGTCGAGTTTGAGCTGCAGGGTACATTGCTCGCACTTCCGGTCGCAGAAGACATTGCGGTAGCAGTCGGGTTCACGGTATGTCGAGATGACGCCCTCGTAATTGCGCAAGACCACTTTGTTCGTCGACCACGAGATCAGGTAGTTGGGCATTACCGGGATCTTCCCCGCACCACCGGGGGCGTCGATGACATAGGTCGGGACGGCAAACCCACTGGTATGCCCTATAAGGCTCTCGATGATCTCGATGCCTTTTCCCACAGGGGTCCGGAAATGAGCAAGCCCTTCGGAGAGATCGCACTGGTACAGGTAGTAGGGACGCACCCTGTTGCGGACGAGTTTATGGACAAGGCTCTTCATGATGCGCGGACAGTCATTGACGCCGGCTAGAAGCACCGTCTGGTTCCCGAGAGGAATGCCCGCATCGGCGAGTTTTTTCAGAGCCTCTTTTGAGGATGCGGTGATCTCCCGCGGATGGTTGAAATGAGTGTTGATATAGAGCGGATGATGGCGACGCAGGACGTCTACAAGTTCATCCGTAATCCTGTACGGCAGCACGACCGGCACCCGTGTCCCGATGCGGATCACCTCAACATGTTCGATTGCGGAGAGTTCGGAGAGGATCCAGTCAAGATACTCATCAGGGAGCATCAGCGGGTCGCCGCCGGAAAGGAGAACATCGCGGATCTGCGGATGAGCGGCAATGTATGCAATCGCCTTTCGTATGTCCGATGCATCAGGGATTGAATCGATATCCCCGACTTTGCGTTTTCTGGTGCAGTGCCGGCAGTACATGGCGCAGACATTGCTTACAAGAAAGAGCACCCTGTCGGGATACCGGTGGGTGATACAGGGGACGGGGCTGTCGGTGTCCTCGGCAAGGGGATCAGGCATATCGTAATCCTCGACGATCAGTTCCGAGACGGACGGGAATGCCTGCATAAACACGGGATCGTTGTCATAGTCACCCGCCTCGATGAGAGAGAGGTAATATGGAGTGATACAGAGAGGAAACAGTGCGATGGTCTCTTCAAGTTCTTTCCGGCGTTCATCGGGGAACTCGATGCCAAGGAGACGTTCGAAGGTGGACATGTCACGTATGGAATGCCCGGTCTGCCACTTCCAGTCTTTCCAGTTTGATTTGAGAGTTTCGGGATCGATGCGTTCTGCGATTATTTTCTGGTTTGATGAGTACACATGCATGAAAATGGTTCCTGGGTTTGCCCTGGTCCATAAGTCTATCTGGACAAACCCTTATAAGTCTTCAGGAAAAAACGCAAAAATTTGGCGAATAACGCAAAAATACGCCCATTTTGAGGCATATGCCCGGACCATCTTCAGATCCCGGAACGGGATGCACAACGGCAGGGGAGAGTGATATAGACGCATTTTTGCCTGCAATACGTAGATTGAAGAAATATAACCCAATTAATTTAATAATTGGCGAATATTTACCGTTCAAATCATATATGAACGCCAATTATCTCCCGCTACCCTCAATAAAACGATTTTAAGGCTTTTACCAGCGCCAAAAATCCATGTTTTCGGGCAGAATGTGCCCCATGGCCGATAGGAGGGAATTGGACAGCGCAGAACCGGCCTCCCGGGCATGACGTATACCGCACTCTCCGGGAGGCCGTCGCGGCCGGCAATATTTTTTATATCATCACCAGCACTACTACCTCATCCTCTTTTGGGGGGATACCAATGAAAAAAGAAGAGTACAGGAGTATATTATCAGGAGCAATCGAAAAGGAAGTCGAATCCTACACATTCTACCGTGAGATCGAGGGCTGCACGAAGGATGAAACACTGAAGAAGATCTTTGGCGAGCTTGCAGAGGAGGAACGCAAACACCGGGAGACCCTTGAGGAGTTCCTTACAAAACCCATCACCGCCCTTGAGTTCGACGAGGCAAAGGACTACAAGATATCCGAGACCCTCGATCTGCCGACCATGACGACGAAGATGAAGCCTGCCGACGGCATTACACTTGCCATCAAAAAGGAGGAATTCTCCAGGGACATGTACCAGGAACTTGCCAACCTGAGCACCACACCCCAGCAGAAGGAGATCTTCACCAACCTTGCAAACATGGAGTCGCACCACAAGGCACGCCTGGAAGACATGTATACGAACATGGCATTCCCGGAAGTCTGGTAGACACCAGCCTTTTTTTATCGCGACCAGGGGAGAGGAGAGTCGGCATCAAGGGGGGATGGCGACTCTCACCCTCTCAGGATCAGGAGCCCGGCCCGCCATACACAGGCACAACACGACGCATGGCTTTCATGACCGGGCAACGACCGGTAAGGACAATGGAGTATCACGTGGGTCGTACTCTTAGAGATCCCACCGGACCACGCCGTTGTACCCACCTATTTTGAGGGCTCGCACCTAAGTATCCCTTATATGGACGTGCGGAGCAGCGCCTTCAAGACATACAGGACATTTCTGCAGATCATCCCCCAGATCCTCGGTATCATTCTCCTCATCAGCCTTGCCCTGACGGTCATCCCCCCGGAGATGTATGAACTGGTCTTTACCGGAAATCCCGTTGCCGATCCAATCGCAGGGGCCACGATCGGCAGTGTTGCCGCAGGAAATCCGGTCACCAGTTATGTCATCGGAGGAGAGCTCCTGAACATCGGCATCAGCCTCACCGCTGTTACAGCCTTTATCATTGCCTGGGTGACGGTGGGCGTCATCCAGTTGCCGGTCGAGATCAATCTTCTCGGAGGGCGGTTTGCGATTACGCGTAATGTCTGCGGATTTTTCTTTGCCATTATCATTGCCGTCCTCACGCAGGCCACCCTCACCCTGATGCGGGTGACGATATGAACCGGATGCAGGGGGACGGAAGGAAGGGGAACGGCCCCGGCCTGCAGAAGGGAGCCGGGGGTTCGAAATTCACCCTGATCTTCCTGGCAGTTGTGGTCGGGCTCTACCTGGTAACCGCACTCCTCGATTATGAAACCTTCATGGCAGCCGTACAGACCTTTATCGGCATTATGCTCCAGATCCTGCCGGTCCTTGCCCTGGTATTCGTCCTGATCTTTCTCGTTGACCTCTTCATCCGTCCCCAGGCCATCGCCCGCCATCTTGGTTATGAATCGGGCATCAAGGGATGGCTTCTTGCAATGGTGGCGGGCATTATTGCAACCGGCCCGGTCTATGTCTGGTATTCGATGCTTGCCGACTTCCAGGAAAAGGGGATGCGCATCGCATTTTCCGGCGTCTTTCTTTATATGCGATCAGTAAAACTCCCCTTCATACCCCTGATGATCTACTATTTCGGCGGTGCCTTTACCGCCGTCGTAACGTTCTACCTGATTGTCTTCTCCATCCTTGCCGGCATCTGCTGTGAAAAGGCCGTCCAGTGGGGCAGGATAGCTTCGGCAAAATCAGAATACGGCAATTAATACCAGAGAACCGTATGAAAGGCCGCAGGAGGAGAAAAGGAGAAAAGAGCCTGCGATATGCCCTTTTTCACCGACCTGCGCTCTGGCTCTCGTCCCTGTAGCGGATAACGTCCTTCAGGTCAGACCGGAGGAAGGCCTCCGCTTCCGCCAGGACGCCGTTTTCCATGCGGGCAAATAAAAATCCGAAGACCGGATGCTCAGGATAGTCAACCGGCCGCATTTCAAGCGGCGCGGTAAATCCGGCAACAAAGGCATCGTAATCGAACCCGTCTATTACCCCGGGGTCTGCATCTGCGGAAGGCTGTACGACCAGGAGAGCATAGACATCGCCGTTGTCCTCCTCCAGCAGACGCTTCCAGTCCGGTTCAGTACCATCAAAGTACGACCGGTAGACATTGATGCCGAATGCGTGGTCCGCGATGTCCGTCGTGCACCATCCGGCAAACCGCATCGGGTTCACCTCGATGGGCACGACGGACCCGTCGGAATCCATCCGCAGTTCGATATGCAGGGGGAAGTTCCTGACGCCCGTCAGCACCTGAATCCGGCAAAGCAGGTCTTTGACCGGCTCAAGGTAGTCCCTGATCGTCTGCAGCGAGGTCAGATAGACCCTGTCGTCCACATCATCATCGGACGAGAAGAGGTGAGTGAGGATATTGAGGACCACCGGTTTCCCGTCGGCATTGAAGTACGCATCCACCGCAAGCTCCGTCCCGGGGATATACTCTTCAATGAGAAAGGCCCCCGCATCACAGACCTCGGGAGGATAGTTCTCTGAGATCTCTTTCGTCTCCTTTTTGATGGCCTCCAGGACGCCGCCCCATTCCTCATCGGTCCCGACCATGTACACCCCGGCACTAAAAAAGCCGACCCCCGGTTTGATGATAAACGGCTTCGGAAGCGTCGTAACGTCGAGGTCATCCAGTGCACCGAAGGGCACCTCACAAAAGAAAAACGAGGGGTAAAGGTCCCGGATACGTTCCCTGAACGCCGCCTTGTCCTTGAAGAGCGCAATGACCCGGGCAATCTCCGTCCCCTCCAGGTGCCCTGCTATCCACCCGATAGCATGTTCCGAGTTGGTATACATCCGGGCGTCCTTGCCCTTTTTTATCAGTCGGACGAATTCATCATCATCGACGAGATGCATCCGGCCGTCCGTATTCAGCCTCTCCGATGTCGCATTTCTGAGAACGGGAAGGTCCATCGCAATGATCGTATCCACAAGATAACGGGACACATAGGGTTCATCCAGTATGATCACGCGTATTCAACTCAGTATCCGTTTGCAACGGAAATAGCAAAATAATGCCGGATATGTCTATTTTTTCAGATGGTAGTCCGGACGATCATGGACGGGCCGTCACAGACCGCACCTGTCCCTCATTTTCATGCGTGTGCACAGGTCCGGAAATTATACGCACATATATATATTCTCACACTTCATCCTGCCATAGGCACCGTAACCAAGACATGCAGGCACCCCTCCGGCAACCTGATTCGCCGGTATTTTTAAAAAAGACGATGCATATGGGGAGGGAGGTGAACCACCTACGCCATACCATGCTGAGGAGAGAGACGATGGAACCGGAAGGGACGGACTGGAACGAAGAATGGAAGAGGCAATGGAGCAGGTACCGGGATGCCAGCATGGAGCAGACGGGGGCTGCCTACTGGGACAGCGAGGACGCAGCCCGGGACTTCTACCGGAAGTCACAGGAACACCGGGACACCCGTGTGCGTCCCATTCTCGACGGCCTTCCGCTGCGGGCCGAATCCCGGGTGCTGGACATCGGGGCGGGACCGGGAGCGATCGCCATCCCCCTCGCTCGCAGGGTTCGCCATGTCACCGCCGTCGAACCGGCCGGCGGGATGTATAGCGTCCTGGAAGAGAATATTGCGGCCGAAGGCGTAGACAACGTGGACGCGGTACAGAAACTCTGGGAGGAGGTCGATAGCACCACCGACCTTACGGGGCCGTATGACATCGTCTTTGCCAAAAATTCCCTGAGTGTCCCGGACATACGGGATGCCATAGCGAAGATGAACGATGCCTCCGCGGACTATGTGGCCATCTACTGGTTTGCAGGCCTCACCCCATGGGAGATGATGTCCCTTGCCCTGTGGCCGAAACTCCATGGCAGGGAGTTTGCCACACCGCCGAAATGCGACGTCATGTATAATGTGCTTTATTCCATGGGTATATACCCCAATATCGATTCAACGCCCTTTTCCCATACCTACTCCTTCCCATCACCGGATGCGGCGGTGGAGTACTTCGCTCCCCAGGTCCTTGCCGGAACGGACGCGCAAAGAGACGTGCTCAGGCAGTATATTCAGGACCATACCGGACGGGACGGAACCACTCTTGCCATCCCCGGCCACTCGCATCATGTGAAGATATGGTGGAGAAAAGAGGAGAGCGTACGCGTATAATGCGGCCGAGAGGGAACCTGACCTCCCCACCGGGGAGATACGGCAGGTCCAGGACCCGATACACCGCCCCATTTCCCTCCGACAGAACAGCATCACCCGTTCTATTACCACCGCGTTCTTCAGCACACCATCGCCACACCCCATCTATTTATCGATGGAGAAACTATTTTCACCTGCATGGAGACGTTTACCCCTCCCCGGCCCATGATCGCCTCCCCGGGATTCGCCCGGGAACGCGAGGCAGCTCTCGCTGACCTGGCATCGGTCATACGAAACGGGGAGATAGACCCTCCACTGATGCCCCTGGTCCGGGCCTTTGCAGGGGTTCCCTCATGCTATACCATCCAGAGTTGCTACGGCCATTTTGTCCACAGCGGCCAGCCGGACACCCACAATACCAAACGACTACCGGCCG
The DNA here is from genome assembly GCA_016841485.1 of Methanobacteriota archaeon. Lineage (GTDB taxonomy): Archaea > Halobacteriota > Methanomicrobia > Methanomicrobiales > Methanomicrobiaceae > Methanovulcanius. The sequence goes on along the minus strand of JAENZA010000005.1, from coordinate 36,016 downwards.
ATGCGCCACCCTACAGAAAGGTGGTCTATCGTATCGCCTACATGGCCTTCTGCATCGAAGAGAGCCGGCGGGGTCACCTTCTCTGCCAGGATCTCCGGGCGATCGCACGCCTGGACCCGGACTATATCCAGTTCGGGAGTGCCGACTGGTTCTGGGAACGGACGGCCAACACGTATGCCATCCAGGTCTCCCCGGCAAGGTTCCTGACAGAGGATAGCTGCTCTATCCACATGGACGAGGCGTTCATTCTTCAGGAGGTCAGGGACCTTCTTTTTTCAGAACTGATGCGACTTGCAAGGAATCATACTTCTCAGGGGAGATAGCCCCGCCCCCGCTCTCCGGCGCCCGCTCTTCCGTGTTTCGGGATGAACGGCGGGCACCGCAGCGGATCGGGCCTGGAGGGACCGGTCCCCCCTCTATCGCAGGCCCTTTTTGCCTCCGTAGGAACGGACATGCTTCCAGGCACGGTGATGGACAGGATACCCGTCCCGGTCCGTATACATCCCGATATCTTCACGATGGAAATGGGTCCGGTCCCTTCCTACCGGACATACCTTCAGGCAGATCCCGCAGGGGGCGATGCGCTTTTTATACAGGCGTTCACTGTTTGCGGTGCAGGCCTTCTTATCGGTCAGGGTGGCGGGATACTCGCCTTCTTCGAGCGCACGTGCAGGACACCGTTCCACACACGCCATGCACCGGGTGCAGAGGTCCTCTTCCATGATAGGGTCTTCGGGAAGGGCGGCGGCCGTCAGCACCGACCCGAAGCGCACCCGCGGCCCGTATTCGGGGGTCAGAAGCATGTTGCTTACCCCGAATGTTCCCAGCCCGGCGAGGTAGGCGGCATGGCGGTGGGAGAAGAAGGCGACGGGGTTTTCGAGCAGGACTTCGATGCCGCCGTACCCGTCCCGGGGGACAAAAACGGACGGGTATCCCATCTCATTGAGAAAAGAAGCCAGGCGGTAGGTATACTGGTCAAGCAGGGTATTGACGGTGGTATAGAGCTCGTGGTAATAGATGGAAGGTGCTGTCTCGAGGACCGGGAGGTCGACCGGAAGGCCGATCACGATGACCGACTGGGCCTCGGGAAAGATCGACTGCGGGTAAAACTCCTCCGGCATCCACGGGACAAACGGCGGGTGTTCCCATCGCCCGACCCCGGCAAACCCCACCATGGGGATCTCCATCGCCCGGCAATGCTTGAGGATCAATTCTCTGAGATAGTTCTGCATTTCCGATCACCATGAGAATTCTCGTGGCATATGAAAATGTCTCCGGTCGGATGCCGGCGGGTTTTCCGGAGAGGGATACCGTACGCAGGAACCCGCTCGCTTCTCCAGACATGGTGATGAAAGGAGGAGGAGGAGGAGATACCTTCCCCTCAGGGCAAAGGAGAACCCGGCACCTTCATTGTGTCCGGGCATAGACATCCTGAGATACAGGGCAGGAGACCGGTTTCCGATTCACCGCATCTCCTGCCATGCACAAGGCTGCAATCCTGCATCTATAACCTTCGAGCACGGATGGAGAGGGGTTAAACGCCGGAACAGCATTTGGTGCAAGGAGAACGACGGATGCAAACGAACAGGAAACCGGTCTTTTTCCCAGGGGAAGATGAACCCATACCCATCGAGGAGGCAGGGGGGAAGGCATACTCCCTGATGCGGCTGAGCAGGGCAGGCCTTCCGGTCCCTCCCGGGTGTGTGCTCCCCACCACGTTCTTTGATCCGTGGTCTGCATCACTCAGGGAAACGGACGCCTGGCGCACCCTCGCGGCATCTGAAGATGCCGTCCCCGACTCCATCGTGCAGGCACTGCAGGACCATTCCAAGACCCTCCTGTTTTCACCTGTCCAGCAGGAGGCCCTCAAACAGTCGCTCCGACGCCTTGGTCCCGGCACCGGCCTCTGGGCGGTCCGCTCGTCGTCGCCCGCCGAGGATCTCGGGGAGGCATCGTTTGCAGGGCTCTACCGGACGAAGATTGGCGTTCCGACGGCAGGGCTTGAGGATGCAATACGCGAAGTCTTTGCTTCCTGTTTTGAGCAGCGGGTGCTCTCCTATCGTCCAGGGAACAGCTGCGGCCCCGAAGCACCGCAGATGGCCGTCATCGTCCAGGAAATGATCCCTGCCGACGTCTCGGGCATCGCATTCTCAGCAAACCCGGTGACCAACAGCAGGGAAGAGGTGGTCATCAACGCAGGGTGGGGCCTTGGAGAGAGCATCGTCTCGGGACAGACGTCCCCCGACGAGCTGGTGCTGCCCAGGCGCGGGACCACGTTTCTTACACGAAAGACGGGGGTAAAGGAGACGGCCCTCTTTCTTGATCCCGACGGAGAGGTCCGGAAACGCCATGACTACCGCAGCGATGAATTCTGCCTGGAGACACGCTATGCCGTTCTCCTGCGGGACCTCGTTTGCCGGGTGGAGGAGCTGTACGGGTGTCCCGTCGATGTCGAATGGGCCCTGCAGAACGGGGAGATCCTGCTCCTCCAGGCCCGCCCGATAACAACCCTCATCCCTCTGCCGGAGATCCTGCGTACCCACGGGGATTCGCCCGGACGGATGTACCTGGACCTGACCCTGGTCGAACACGGGATGCAGGGTGCCCTCTCACCGCTGGGGTCATCCTGGATGGACCTTGTCCTGGGCTACACCCTTGAGGCGCTTACCGGTCACCCCCGCGTCGGCCGCGATGCCGCCAACGGGATTGCCCAGGTGGTGGAGGGACGGATGTACCTCAACGTCTCCAACCTTCTCTGGATTATGAACCCGGAAATGATCGCCCTCCTGTTCGGTGGCCTGGACGCATCCTCCGCCGGGATCATCCAGGCCTGTGACCCGCGGGAATGGAGGAGTCCGGCACGGCCCCCGCTTCTCCGCGGGATTACGGCCGCATCGCTCTGGCAGTCACGCGACCTCTTGCTCCATGCCGCACACGGGTTTGTCTCCCCGGAAGCGGTATCATGTGAATGCCGGGCATCTGCCGATGCATTCATGGCGGCCCTCGACGACCTCGAGACGCAGGACCTGTCATTTACTGATTTCTGTGAGGGGGCGGGACGCCTGATCGTCTGGTGGGTGAAGGAGAAGACCGGATCAACCCTCATCAATTCCGAGTGTGCCCGCATGGTGATCCGCAGGATGTTCGCGAAGGCACCGGATGACTGCCGGGCCCTTGCCGACAGGGTTGACCGGGCCCTTCCCAATAACCGGACAACCGAGATGGCCCTCTCCCTCTCCCGGCTTTCCCGTCATGCAGGGCCGGCCGTCTTTGAGGACGCAACCATTCTCGCTGACAGAATAGAACGTGAGGAGATGCCGGATGCATTCATGGCGGAATGGACCCGTTTTATGGAGACCTACGGTTTTCGGGGGCCACGGGAGATCGACCCGGCGTCACCGGGATATGCCGGACAAACCCGACAGATCCTTGCACAGCTGCGAAACTACGCAGAGGCCTCACGACAGGGGGACGGCCCGGCCGCACGGTTTGAAGAGGAACGGCGCCGCCGTGAGGAGGCCTGCCGCCTCCTGCAAACCTTCTGCAGGAAGAAGGGCAGGCTTTGGGAACAGCTCTTTCTGCGGATGTATGCCCTCATCGATACCTTCGGGGGCGTCCGGGAAGACCACAAATACTACCTTGTCCTCGTGACATCACGGGTACGCAGGCGGGCCCTTGCAGCAGGAGAGCGTCTCGCATCGCGGGGCCAGATCCATGCGACAGAGGACGTCTTCTGCCTCTCTTTTCAGGACCTCCAGTCCGCGCTCGACCACCCGGACATGATGATGCACCGGACGGTCGCAGAGAACAGAGGATGGTATGAAATGATGGATGCGGTCCGCCGCTATCCGCCGGTCATCGACTCCACCGGCCGTATTCTGCACTCTCCCGCACAGGTCGCGGACGGCAGTGACCTTCGCGGATACGGGGTCTCCGCCGGTACCGCCCGCGGCCAGGTCAGGGTGCTTCACCACCCTGCCGAAAAAGAGGTTCATCCGGGCGACATCCTGGTCATCAGTGCCTCTGATCCCGGATGGACCCCGCTCTTCCTCACGGCCGGAGGGGTCGTTCTTGAGGTGGGAGGACTGCTGCAGCACGGGTCCATCATCGCTCGGGAATACGGCATTCCCTGTGTGGTGGGGGTATTTCGGGCGACGGACCTCTTTGAAGACGGACAGTGGGTCGAGATTGACGGGGGCAGCGGCATCGTCCGGCTCCTCCCCCCTCAGACGAGGGCCGGTGATTACCACCCGGCCCCCTGAGGGGAGGGGTGGAGGTGGCCGGGATGGCCAGAGGAAGAGATACGACGTTCTTCTGCAGAGACCATCGATATCCCCCGATCCGGCCCTCCGAACCACCAGTGAAACCGGGAGGAAATCATTCACCTCTCTTTCCAGAATGCCATTCCAGTTCTTTCTGATTACATATTCCTAACTCTTATATCCCGCAATGACGACTTTTGTGGAATGAGGTGGCAAGAATAGATACGGAGAGGACCGGATCACCGGGGTTTCCAGCGGATATCGTCTGTCGGGTGGCCCCGGAGGAGAACGGGCCCTTTGTCCGGTGGTGGTATGTGCAGGGGTTTTTTGAGGGTGAGGGTATAGAACGGCGAAATTTCGTGATCTGTTCCTTTTCTCTTCGTCTCCCGGAAGGCGGGAATATTCCCGGTGAGGCAAAGAGTATACCCGGTGCGATGTATCTCTGCTCCGTGGTTGACACCATGACAGGGGTTCACCACAGGGAAATGCGATTGGATAATCCGCTGCATACATGGTACCTCGGACAGCTCGATGCCTTCCCTGACAAACTCGGGGTGAGCAGGTACGTCAGTGATACCATCCGGCGGGAAATTGCCGAACACGGCCTCTACCCCCCCATCACCTGCCCCGGGACGACGATGGAGATCGAGAGCACCCCCTTCTCTGTGACGTGGGACGATGCCCGGATCTCTTTTGTGGATGATGAGATCATCGCAACCTTCCGTGACACAACGCATGGAGAAACCATTTCATGCGCAATGGTCCCGCAAATGCCCTTCACCGACCTCTCCACCCTTGCCCCGCCGGATGAGATCGGGATGCAGTATATTACCTGCCCGCGCCTGAAGCTCCAGGGGATCGCAGGCGGGGTGCCCGTCTCCGGAGAGGCGTGGTGCGATTATCAGTCGGGCGGGACGACGTGGTTTCTGGATGAAGAGGATATCGATCATGCGGATGAAGAGAGCGAACCCTGCTACCATCCCCTCGGCTGGGACTGGTGCGGGATACAGCTGGATGACGGCCGCAACCTGATGCTCATGCACCGGCGAAATCTCCGGTCAAAAGAGACGGTCTCGACGTTTTGCATCCTCTTTTCAAAGGATGGAAATGCAACCTGGCAGTCTGAGATAACGGTAAGGCCCCTGCGTATATGGGAGAGCCCGCGGACGCACATCCATTACCCCGTCGAGTGGGAATTTTCCATTCCCGCACTTGACGCGGCCCTGCGGTTCACCCCCGATATCGATGAGCAGGAGATCGAGATCATCGGGATGGATGGCGGGCTCTGGGAAGGGTCGGGACGTGTCTCCGGCCGCATAGGAACAGATGACATATCCGGACGCGGCCAGCTGGAACTCTGCGGATACGGGTTCATTGCCGATGTATCCGATTTTGTCGGACGTTTTGAGCCAAAGATCAATGAACGTCTCGAACAGCTCTTCCCCCGGGAGATAGACGAGAAGTGGTGCACAGCCCTTTTCGGGGAATCCCAGCCCGTCATCGACTACACGCCGTTTACACAGACCATCTCCCGGCCCGTCTGGGACCTCCTCTCACGCCAGGGAAAACACTGGCGCCCGATCTTCGGCATCCTCATCGCCGATGCGGTGGGGGTCCGGTTCACCGAAGAGACGGAGAAGCTCTTCGTGATGACCGAACTCCTGCATTCCGCGGCACTCATCATCGATGATATCGAGGATGAATCCCTCCTCCGCCGGGGAGACGAGGCCATCCACCGGCGGTACGGGACGGATATTGCCATCAATGCGGCCAGTACCCTGTATTTCTTTCCCCAGAACATTGTCTCCTCGTGCAGCGACCTGACCCCGGACCAGAAGCACCGGGTGCTCCGGCTGATGACCGATACGTCTCTTCGGGCCCATCTCGGCCAGGGGCAGGACATATTCTGGTCAAAAAACCTCTCCCCCGCGACTCTGAGCAGGTGGAGAGACGAACGCCTCGATGAGCAGGTGCTCCAGATGTATGCCTACAAAACCGCCTCTGCAACCGAAGGCGTCGCCGAGCTTGCCTGTATCCTAAAGGAAGTACCTCAAGAGACCCGTGCGGCATGCCTGCACTTCGGCAGGACCATGGGCATAAGTTTCCAGATCATCGATGATGTACTGAACTTTTCCGGTGATCCGACATGGGGGAAGAGTCCCGGGGAGGATCTCAGAAACGGCAAGCCGACCTATGTCATTCTGCGTGCGCTCGATATGCTCGACCGGAAACGATCCGACCGTTTATGCGCCATCCTCTGCACCCCGGAACTCAGGACGGATGCAACCGTCCTCCGGGAAGGTATCGAATTGGTACGTATATCGGGTGCTCTCGAAGACTGCTCAAAAAAAGCCATAGAGGAAATTGAGGCTGAATGGGAAGCGTTCTCACGGCATATCCCTCCTTCACCGGGGAAGCTCATGCTCCGGGTGATCTGTGCAAACCTCGTTCATATGGCCTATGAGGTGTAATCCCGGCCCCCAAGGTCAGTCCTTTTTTCTCCTCTGTTGGGGCAGATCGGATATGCATCCATAGACCTTCTCCACCAGGTCGGGCTTTCCCAGAAAGAGACGGGAGAGGGTCTTTTTTGAAACCCTCCGCAGATAGAAATTACCAAGGGCAGCAACAACAACCGCCCCGACAAGGACGAAGATCATATCCAGCATGGTGTCGTCGAGCCCATGCTGCATCTCTACCCCCAGGAACGTATCCACGGTATATTCAAAGATCTCCCAGAAGCCGCCGAATGCCACCGTAAACATGATGATCATGAAGATGATCACCGGTCGGTTGAAGTTGTTCTCAGTGTACTGGTCTAGGAGGAGCACCAGGGTAAAGCCAATGAGGGCGACGGTCGTCCCGGATATCAGGTGTGCAATTTTGTCATAATAGGGGTAAAACGAGGTGTACCATTCAAAGTACTGACCGCCGATGTGAATGTACAGGGAGAGGACAATAAGAAAGGTCAGCCACCAGGGGATCGTTATATGGATTTGCCGATCCATCATCATCGGGACCAGGGTCAGGAGAAGGACGACAATTCCGCCGAAGACATAGGAGTAGTTCCTCGCCATTGCACTGTCGACGATGATGAGGATTATCATCACCTGCAGGAAGAGCGTGATGTATCCCCCTAAAGGTGTCCGGGACAGGTGCGGCATAGTTTTCTATAGTCCATGCATCGTTATGAATCTAAGGGAGCCACCGGGGATGCACAGATCTCCCCGCCATGACAGAAGGGTCCGGAGGGAGACGGGGGGGCATCCCTTCCTGACCTGACCAGTGCGCGTAAGGCTTATCCCCCCGATACACCGCCGCCGAGAACCCCTCATAAGACTTTAATAGGATGAATTTTTTAACGCCCCAGATAGCTTTATTATCTGAACGGAGATATCATATTTTTTATAAGGCAAATTAATGAGCAAAAATGCGCCTAAATCTAAAATAACCAGTTATATTGGCCCTGTAGAAAGCCTGGAGAGCTATGTCAGGGCCGACTGGTGGAGGGAAATTTTCAATGCAAACTACCTCCGTACGGACGGTGATGTCATTGAGGATACCTGCATTACCGCAGAAGAAGTCGATCTCTTTTCCGGCGCCCTCGACCTTCAGCCCGGCGACAGTATCCTTGATCTCTGCTGCGGCCAGGGACGGCACTCACTGGAGCTTGCACGACGGGGATTTTCCACAGTCTCCGGCCTTGACCGTTCGCATTACCTCATCACCCGGGCAAAGAAGCAGGCGAAAAACGAAGGACTTAACGTGAATTTTCGGGAAGGAGACGCACGAAAACTTGCCTTTCAGACCGATACGTTCGATCATGTTCTCATTCCTGGCAACAGCTTCGGCTACTTCGAATCATATGAGGATGACAAAAACATCCTCAAAGAAGTGTTCAGGGTGGTAAAACCGGGGGGAGGTCTCCTCCTGGATATCGCAGACGGCGCCTATCTCAGGGACCATTATGAACCCCGCAGCTGGGAATGGATAGACCAGAACTACTTCGTATGCCGTGAGCGCAGCCTCTCGGAGGACGGGGAAAAACTGATCTCCCGCGAGGTCATCACCCATGTCAGAAAAGGGGTGCTTGCCGATCAGTTCTATGCAGAGCGCCTGTATAGCCGGGAACGCATCCGGGATATGCTTGAAGAGTGCGGCTACCGGGACATCGCCTTCCACGACCCCCTCATTCCAAAATCCCGGAAAAACCATGATCTCGGCATGATGGGCAGGCGCCTGGTCATCACGTCACGGGTGGAAAAGGCATGGACCCGCAGAAAACAGGTTACCTCCGCGAAACGAAACATCACCGTCGTTATGGGCGACCCCCGTCTGAAGGACCGGGTCCGGCCTTCGTGCGTCTTTGACGAGGATGATTTTCACACCATAGAGGAGCTCAAAAAGGCCCTTTCGGCCATCGATGAGTATTCCTTCACCTATGTCGACAACCATGCCTCGCTTGTCAGAGCCCTTCAGCAGAAGGGAAAGAAGACCGACTTCGTCTTCAATCTCTGCGATGAGGGATTCTTCAACGACCCGCTCAAGGAACTCCATATTCCGGCAGTCCTTGAGACGCTCGGTATCCCCTACACCGGCGGGGGCCCACAGTGCCTTGCCTACTGTTACGACAAATCCCTGGTACGCGGTGCGGCGCATGAACTTGACATCCCTGTCCCGAAGGCTTTTCTTATCAACCCCGCCGACAGTTCGTTCATCGAACAGCCGCTCAGGTTTCCGGTCATCGTCAAACCGAACCTTGGGGACTCCAGCGTCGGTATCACCATGAAGAGTGTCTGTACCGACATAGCACAACTTCAGGAGGCAATCATGGATGTCAGGGCGCGCTGCGGTCAGGATACCTCCATCCTCGTCGAGGAATTCCTTTCGGGGAGTGATGTCAGTGTCGGGATCATCGGCAATCTTCCCGACATGTATGAGGTGCTCCCAATAATCGAGGAGGACTACTCGGCCCTTCCCTCTTCCTATCCACGGATATGCGGGTATGAGGCGAAATGGGACCCGTCCTCGCCTTACTGGAACCTCAGGTCTGTCCGGGCACACCTCTCCGAAGACGTGCAGAGATTCCTTGTCGCAAGCTGCCTGAAGCTCTTCGGGAGACTGAAATGCAGGGATTATGCACGCTTTGACTGGCGCCTTGACCATAACGGCACTCCCCGTCTTCTCGAGGTCAACCCGAACCCCGGCTGGTGCTGGGACGGGCACCTGGCCAAGATGGCCGCCCTTGCGAGGATATCCTATCCGGAGATGCTGCAGAAAATCCTGCAGAGTGCCGAACACAGGATCTATGACTAAAGAAGCAAATCTTCATTAATTCCCCATTTTTCTCTTTGATATTTCCCAAATCCATGCCTGTTGAAGAAACCTTGTTTTTGTGCCGGCAGCGGGAAAAAACCAATCCTGACACAATATCCTTAAATACCATAAATTGGTAGTTGAGGATCGGTGAGTGTAATGGATGCATATGCAGGCAATATTGCGTATATCGACTTGAGTGCGGGAACGGTAAAGGTCAAACCAACCCCGCAATCAATGAAGGAAGAATATATCGGCGGCAGGGGCTTTGGAATCAGGTTCCTCACCGACATGGTGCTTCCCGGAACCGATCCCCTGAGTGAGGACAATGCCCTGGTGTTCGCCACCGGACCCCTGACCGGGACGGGTATACCGCTCGGAAGCAGGTATGAAATATCAACCCTCTCCCCACTGACGGGATGCGCCATCAGCTCCAACAGCGGCGGAGTCTTCGGCTGGAAGATGAAAAAAGCGGGATTTGACGCCGCTGTCATCACCGGAAAGGCCCCCAAACCGGTATATCTCTTCCTGGATAACGGAGAGGTCTCCCTCTTTGACGCCGCAGACGTCTGGGGCAGGACGACCGGTGAGACGACGGATATCATCCAGCAGGAGCATGATGATACAAAGATACGGGTCGCCTGCATCGGGCCGTCCGGGGAACAGCTCTCGCTTATCACCTGCGTAATCAATGAAAAATACCGGGCGGCTGGACGCGGCGGGTGCGGGGCCGTGATGGGGTCGAAGAATCTCAAGGCCATTGCAGTACGGGGAGAGCAGAAGATCGGTGTCGCCGACGAAGATAGCCTGAACCTCATCAAGGACCGCATCCGGGGGAAAATCGAAGCGGAGGGCGTCTCAAAGTCCATCCAGGACTACGGCACCGCCGTTCTCGTCAACATCATCAACGAAAACTACATCCTCCCCACCAATAATTTCCAGACCGCACACTTCGAGGAGGCGGAGAAGGTATCCGGCGAGACGATAAAAGAAACCATCTTCAAGAAGGCGAAGGGGTGCTATGCCTGTATCATCCGGTGCGGAAGAGTCCATGAGATCGAGGGCAAAACCGGTGAAGGGCCGGAGTATGAACCCATTTGGGCATTCGGCCCGGACTGCGGCATCGATGACCTGATAGCGGTCACCAAGGCGAATAGTATCTGCAACGAATACGGCCTCGATGCGGTCTCTGCCGGTGCCACCATCGCCTGCCTGATGGAGATGGCAGAGAAGGGATACGTGGACCATCCCATCCGCTTCGGCGATGCCGACGGCATGCTTGCCGTGCTCAGGCAGATGGCAACACGGGAAGGCATCGGGGAGGAACTTGCAGACGGGTCTTACCGGTTTGCCGAGCGCTACGGTCACCCGGAACTCTCGATGAGCGTGAAAAAGCAGGAACTACCCGCCTACGACCCGAGGGGACTCCAGGGACAGGGGCTTGCCTATGCGACCTCCGTGCGGGGGGGCGACCACGTATACGCATACCTGATCTCACCTGAAGTCCTCGGGTCACCGGAGAAAATCGACCCGTACGAGACGGTGAACAAACCTGAATGGGTGAGAACCTACCAGGACCTCACAGCCGCAATTGATGCACTGGGCATGTGCCTATTCACCGTGTTCTCTCTCAATGCCGACGATTATGCGGACCTCATGACCGCGGCCACCGGCATACCATTCGATGCGGCAAAAGTGATGACAGCCGGGGAACGCATCTGGAACCTCCAGAAACTCTTCAATCTCGACAGAGGCATCGGGATGGATGCAGACACCCTCCCCGAACGCCTGCTCAGCGAACCGCTGCAGGAAGGTGCCCCGAAGGGCATGGTCTGGCACCGTGACGAACTCCTGAAGGAATACTACGCCGTACGCGGATGGGATGAAACAGGCGTACCGACCACCGGAAAACTGAAGGAACTGGGCATTCACTAAAAAATCGGGAAGAAACACACGTTGCAGGTCGCCACGGGGGGATGAACGGCCCTCCCGAACGGTCTGCCACCACCCCTCCTGCAACAATTGCGACCATGCAAACCGTATCCATCACCGTAAAAACATTCGCAACCTTTCGTGAGGTGGCGGACGCCACCGTTGTCCTCAACATTGCCGGGGGAGCAACCATACGCATGGTGCTGGACGTGATCACCACCCGGTACGACGGTCTCGGGAAAATGTTGTTCACTGAGACGGGGGACCTCAGAAAATATGTCAATATCCTGAAAAACGGGAGAAACATCCATTTTATAGAGGGACTCGATACAATAATCGAAGACGGGGATATCATCGCCCTCTTCCCCCCTGTTGCAGGAGGGTGAGCAATTTGCACCCGGATGTCCCGTTTAACGCCGTCCATCCCGGAAAAAAGGTGCTGCACCCCCTGGTAGAAAACGTCCTGCATTTTATGTAGCATAAGGGGTTACATACCAGAAGAGACCTGCCGAAAACGGGTCATTGCCGGCAGACGGGCCACCCTACCGCAGAAAATTGCTTACCCTTTCGAGGGAGAGGGCACCGGGGTTTTTGGTCGCCTTTCCCGAGAAAGCGGCGGTACGGAACACAAGGGTGTATCACAATGACGAAGATGACAGGGACCGGAGACGGTGAATTGACCGAAATCACCCATGACCATGCCCTCTCGATTGTTATCCAGACGGGGCTTATAATCAGTGAACACCATTTTGAGACGGCCCGGGTCCTGAAGGGAATAAAAGCGACGATTCATCGTCTCGAGTCCATTCTGAAAAAGACCGATCATACCTACCGGTTTGTCCTGCCGTTTCGTCCCGGGCCCGAACATGCCGTTCTGGAAACACTGCTCGATGACAGTATCTGGGACCATATTTCCCACCCTCCGGAGGTACTGCTGATCGCAGAAGAAGGAAATGAGGAACCGGAATTCTTCCCCTTTGAAGGAGAGGTCTCCTTTGATATCGCACCGGTCATCCCCGAAGAGGCCATTCGCGGCTACGATCCTACCGATGACGGAATAATCGACCTTGCAAACCTCGTCATCCTTGTCGGTGAATGGGAACCAGGGGCAACGGCATACCACCCGGGGAGCATGTTCGAACTTGCAGAGATCCATGGTACAACGGTCGTGGCCATCGACCCTGAGAACGGCGAAACTTATGAACTTCCACATGATGACCGCATCTTCGAGACCTACACCCAGCTCGATGAATACAACAGGGAAAGCATCCCCGGGGGAGCCTACCTTGCAACGTTCCAGAGGTACCGGAAATTGCTCAGGATGGAAGCGGAGAAGGCAGGCCTCCCCGAAGATGTCATAGAACCGGCATCAGCTACCCTCCTCCCGTACTTTACACGGACACAGCTTCTGGCACGGCGGTACCGGCGCTACTATACCCTGACCGGCACCTGCGTCTCCCTGCTTGCGGCACTCGCTGTGGCTACCATCACCCTCCAGACCCTCTTCTTCCCGGAGAAAACCTGGGTTATTTGGCTCGAGGTGGTGGAGATCCTGTGCATCATCATCCTGATGACCGCCTCCCGGTACGGAGATTTTCACAGGAAATGGATTGACTATAACTTCCTTGCCGAACGAATCAGGGCTGCATTTTTCCTCTGCATTGTCTGTATCCACTGCGAATCTCCCGACACCCCGCCGCATATGAGCCTGTCAAACCGCCCGAATGACTGGATGGTGATTGCATTTGAATCAATCATGGAGACACGGCCGATCTCCTACTGCCGTCTTGACATCCCGTTTGCCCCCATGAAGAAGTTCTTCCGTTCTGCATGGGTCAGCAACCGCCTCAGGTTTTACGAAAAGGCGAGTGCCCATGCAGGCAGAACCTACCTTACGATGCTTATCCTCGGCGAAACCCTCTTCGTGGGAACCCTCATCTTTGCCGTGATGCACGCCCTCGGTTTAGGTCATAGTATCGGTGCTGACGGGGGATTAGACACAGCACTTGCCCTTGCCTATCTCACGATCACCCTCCCGGCAGTGGGTTCTGCCATCGCCGCCGTCAGGCTTCAGCGGGAGTATCTCCGCAATGCCGAACGGTATGCCCACGTCGTCAGGCACCTGACCGCCATACGCAGTAATGTCCGCCATGCCCACAGTATGGAGGAGCTCTGCAATCTCCTCCAGGAAATGAACGAACTGACCCTTCGTGAACAGCAGAACTGGAGAATTGTCTTCAGGTTCAGAAGAATTGAAGCGATTTGATCGCGGCCCGTCATGCAGGGTCCTATGACTCCGGGTATCAGGCCAAAAAATAAGGTGCCCGCTTATTCGCGGAACAGGATGTGGGTGGTAACCGATGAGGCCTCGAAGAAAGTCCTGCAGAACTCCGCGACAACCCGTGGCGAGTATTCCTTGCAGCTGAAGATGTCAAGATATGCAGCATTGGTTTCATTCGCGAAGTGACCGGAGACCAGTGATGTTTCGATCAGCTGGGCCAGCGAGTACCCGGCAACCTTCTCGCACGGTCCGAAATGAACAATGGTGGGTTCGCCGAATCTCTTCATATCAATTCTGTCGCACAGTTCGATGACAAACTCGCGGATCTTCCCCGCATCACGAATAGTGGCGGGGTTGCACTCCTTCAGGTCCACGCTGGTATACAGTCCCCAGGCTCCACTCTCCTTGAATGTCGTCTCGATCTCATCATCCGTAAGCGTTTCCGGATACGGCACCGGGACGTTCCCGGATGCTGCACCAATAGTGTTCATTACTTTGCTGGCTGTTTCCATTCAACCCCCCTCCGGGAGCCGCCTTGGAGGCTAATTGCTATAAATAGAATACATCTTCAGGATTTAAAATATTCCTTGATGATAATCAGATAGAATCAATTTTGGCAAATTATAATCACCCCGATTCAAAATCCAGCAATTTATATCAGCCTGCATTGAATTTAAAGACACATATGATGATATAATTACTATTTAACGCATAATAAAGCTCTAAAATATGCAGAAATCGGCCAAAAAAATATCCAGAATTTCTTCACAATTATCGAACGAAATTTGTCCATTCTGGAGGAATTGAGGCGATTTTTTGTATAAATATCCGTTTTTTCGCAGTATCAGAGAGGCAATGACAGCATTGTGCATAAATTAACCCCCCAGAAGTCACTTTTGGGCAAACAACCCCCTTTCAGGTCATGAAAGGATCAGCCATCAGAGACCCGCCGACCACCATAGACGCAGTATGTTCACCCTAAAAAGGCACCGCCGATACGCATGTGCCGAATTTTTTCACAGGCCCGGACTACTCCTTCAATTATGCCCATTGAAGGGGTGAATGGTCAAAAAATGGCAGCCAGGGGAATATTGGCTCCCGGGTGCCGGTTCCTCCTCTGAAGAAGGGTGCCGCACCCGCCCATGCCGGGTCGACAGAAGGCACAACCACCCGTTTTGCCAGTGATGAATTACGGAAATGAGGTCCTCTCCCTTCCGAATACAGTCGGCAGGTATGGCACATGCTTCATAGACCGCCATGCTCCCTTCACTTTGTCTCCTTCCCAGCATCCAATGGCCCATTGACGCGGTCACGCCACGCCCCCGGACCTGGGAGAAGGTTTCGAAATCCCCATCACCCCAATACCACATATAAAGAACTCTCGGCACTAATATGTACAGAATGGAAGACACCTATTCCTTCTCCGAATTTAATATATCCCCGACCATTCTCAGGGCTATCAAAGATATGGGGTTTGAGGAGCCCACCCCGATTCAGTTACTTGCAATACCTACTCTACTCTCAGGACGTGATGTGACCGGTCAGGCACAGACAGGGACGGGGAAAACCGCAGCTTTCGGTATCCCCGCAATTGAGATCATTGATGCGGAAATCGGCGCAACACAGGTTATTGTGCTTTCTCCCACACGTGAACTGGCCATTCAGACGGCAGAGGAGTTCGGGCGCCTGGCACACTACGAGAAAAAGATTCACGTCGTCCCCGTCTATGGCGGACAGCCGATCGAACGCCAGTTCAAGGCGCTCAAATTCGGCGCGCACATCGTCGTGGGAACTCCCGGCCGTGTACTGGACCACATCAACCGGGGAACGCTCCGGCTCGACACCATCAAAATGATCGTACTCGATGAGGCAGACCAGATGCTCGACATGGGATTCAGGGATGACATCGAGACCATCATCAGGGAAACCCCAAAGGATCGCCAGACGGTCCTCTTCTCGGCAACGCTTCCGCGGCCGATCCTCGAGATCTCAAAACAGTACCAGACCAAACCCGAGATGGTGAAGGTACCCCACAAGACCCTCACCGTCCCGCAGATCGAACAGCAGTACATCGAGCTTCGCAACAGCGATAAACTCGAAATCCTCTCCCGTCTGCTCGATATCTACAACCCGAATCTTGCACTGATCTTCTGCAACACCAAGCGGGCGGTCGATACCCTTACAGGCCAGTTGCAGGCGAGAGGATACTGCGCAGAGGGACTCCACGGCGACATGAAACAGGTCCAGAGGGACCGGGTCATGGCAAAGTTCAGGAAGGGCACCATCGATGTCCTCATCGCAACGGATGTTGCCGCACGGGGTATCGATGTCGATGATGTCGAACTCGTGATCAACTACGATGTGCCACAGGATGTGGAATATTACGTCCACCGTATCGGACGAACGGCACGTGCTGGCCGCGAAGGTCGTGCAATCACCTTTGTCGGCCCCAAGGAATTCTACAAACTCAAGACCATCCAGAAATATGCGAAGATCCAGATCGCCCGGATTCCCATCCCAACGGCCGATGACGTCGAAGAGATGCGGATGAGGACGCTTGCTGAAGAGATCCGGGAGACCATCAAGGCGGGCGATCTTGACAAGTATGCAGCGCTTCTCGAACGGATCATGATGGACGATTACACGTCCCTTGAAATTGCTGCAGCACTGCTGAAGCGTCAGATTGAAGCAGGTTCCGACCCCGAACCGGTCTCTGAGGAATATGTAAAGCGCGACCACGGGGTTGAAGCGGGAATGACCCGGGTCTACCTCAATTTCGGCAAGGACAAGCGTATACGTCCCAAGGATATCGTGGGGGCCATCGCCGGTGAAACAGGCATCAATGGAAAGGATATCGGATCCATAAGCATCTACGAATCAAATTCCTATGTCGAGATTCCCGACGATCTGGCAAAGATGGTCGTCGAGGAGATGACCGGAAAGTCCATTGGCGGCGTTCCCCTCTCGAATGGAAACACCATCGGATTTACCGCCCCCGCCCGCGGCGGCTATAAAAAATCAAGAAGATAATCCCGTATTCCGGGAGACCTGCCTTTTTTTCCGATTGCTATCCTATATATCGCGAAACTCGTTGGCGGTTGGTTCACCTAATCGCCAGTTTCTCGCAGGAATGCTGAGCGCAAAGCATGCCCCCTCACCCTGTGTTCCCGTTTCGCTGATGGAAATCCCCGTGATCGAGAGGACCTCCCGTGCCAGAAAGAGCCCGTAGCCGGTATTGACTCCGTACTTCCTGCGAAAGATCAATTCTTTCTCTGCCGCAGGGATGCCCTTCCCATCGTCGGCAATCAACAGAACATACCTTTCATCCTCCTGCCGGGCCGAGATGGTAATCTCAGTGACCATCCCCCCGTGACGCAGGGAATTTTCAAACAGTGTATAGAAGACCTTCTCAAGAAGAGGGTCTGCATAGATCTCCAGGCCATATACCGATGCGTCCGTATGCACAATGTCCGTCCCCGCCATTTCAGCTGCAGTGCTAACCTTGGCTGCGACATTCTGCCAGGCCGGAGCATGCACGCCGATATCCTGATAATCCCGGGTAAATTCAATGAGCTGCCTGATGGAACATGCCGAGGCATTCATTTTCTCCAGGTAGAGGTCCCTCTCCCCGGTATCTTCCACCTCCCCCATTATCTCGATATAGCCAAGAAGGACCGTAAGCTGGTTCAGTACATCATGCCGGGTGATGCTTGAGAGCAGATTGAGTTTGCTGTTGGCGAGACGCAGCGCATCTTCTGCCTCTCTCTTTCCGGTGATATCCCGGCAGACCAACCGGTATCCGCCGTCCCCTGCTCCTTGAACGACAGGAGTGCCGTTCATCTGGGCAATGATGACCGTCCCGTCACTGCGGATGAGCGGATGCTCAGCCAGCTGAAACGATGCCCCCTGCTGCCGGACCCTGATAAACGCATCGAGAGCTGCTGACCGCTCTCCCTCGGGGATAAGTTCGTACATCGATGTGCCGGTGAGCTCCTCCGGGGTGTACCCGAGCATCTGTTCCACCTGCGGGCTGATGTAGCGAATGGTCCCGGCTGCATCGGTCTCGCACAGCACATCAAAGATATTTTCCACGAGATCACGGAACTTTGTCCCCGTCTCCTCCAGTTTCCTCTCCCGTTCCTTCGATGCGGCAATATTCTCCTCAAAGCGGCGGTTGGCATATGAGAGGCCGGCAACGATGACAATAACCCCGATGATCTTCAACGCCCCTTCAAACTGGGTATTGAGGATGTCAGGTTCTTTGGTGAATTCGTCGAGAAGGTCTATCAGGTACCCGAAGATGAGAATGCCAAACCCGGCCTCCAGAAACGGGTTTTCAAGCCGGATCACATAGTAATAGGCGGCGATAAACGTACAGAGGATGAGGCCCTCGATGAGAATATCCACCATATCAAAAGGTGTCTTTAAGGGAAACACCATGAACCAGAGAACGGTTGTGATGACTCCTGCTGCAAGGAGTATCCACCGTATCAGGTGCTGGTGCTCCCGAAGAACCTGCATGGAAATAATTTTTCAGCTCTGATACTACATAACAACAGCTTTTTGATCCCCTTTTTTCCCTGGGAATACGGTACCGCCAGGATCATCTCCGTCAGCCGCATTCGAATCCACCATAGACACCACCAGACAAACTATTCTCCAAAGAAAATGCCCATCAGGGGGCCCTGCCCGCCTGCTCCCGGCTGTCCGGTGCGTCCTGGCGTGCAGGATACTGCCTCAATACCTGATGGTTCCTGCCGGCCCTCTTCCAAAGCCAGCACCGGTAGTCCCTACGGGCATGGGTTCATGGTTCTTTCCTGCTGGCGGGGATTATTTCGAACATGCACATCTCATCCCCCATCGCAAAACACCGGGTCTCGGTTACCGTTACGTCCTGCCCGTAAAGGTCGCTGAATACCGCACCTAAAACCCCCTTGCCGAATGCACAGACCGGCCGGCCGACATTCGGAAGGTCGGCACATTCAAAGCAGTCGGTGGTGACGATGACAAGAGGATCATATGATTCAAAAGAGATGGTGCCAAGCCCATAATCTCTCCAGAAATTCGAGAGAGCGGCACAATTGGCGTACACATCACCGCGGCCGAGCATCCCCGCAATGGACATGCCGACCATTTCCCCCGCAGAGAGCAGGATTGGCTCGATGTTGATACCCGCCTCCATCATCGTGGTGCGGACCTGACAGCACATGAAGCGGTACAGGGACCCGACATCATAAAATTCAGCGGCAGCGGAGGACTGGCGGTTGCGTGCGGGGACGCAGTCCTCTGCCGAGAGTGTCCCGACATGACGCCCCGAAAGGAGGAAGGTCTTTCTGCGGGCATCATCGGGGTCGGTCTGCACGTCGATCACCCCGTCTCCCGAAAGCCCTTTCAGGTGCACTGAAACCGTCGATTTGGCCTTCCCAAGCCTTCCAACAATCTCATCGAAGGAAAGTGGCCCCTCACTTTCCAGCATCGAAAGAATGCTCTGTTTTACCGGGCTTTCTATGGGATACACCGAGTCACGGGTGCTGTACAGGCCCACTCCTTCCCTTTTCAGTCCACCGCCCTGCGCCATACTCCTCGTATGTACCGCATTATCAGTGTGTACAATAAAGCCTTCTGTTCGTACCCCGGGGAACGGTTCCCCGGACACCGGTATTGCAGAAAAAGGCCGTCGACGATCCACTAAATATCCGTCCTGCAGGACATACAATGAGGGATCATTTGCCGGGGGAATGCCTCACCCGCTTCTTGCATGTATAAGAGTTGTTGCCGTCTTCAGGAGGCGGGACATCCCGTCGGAGTCGGCAAATCCCTTTCCCTCCCAGCGGATGACGCCATCCCGGTCAAGGAGAAAGAGATAGGCAAGTGAGCGGTCCTCCATGCCAAGAATCTCACGGTAGGCGGCCGCACTCCCATACGATGTGATGACATAATCATGTTTTTCCGGAGGAATGCCGGAACGCATCCCGCCGTCGATCATCGACCGTGCCGGTTTCCACAGGGACGATTCGATCATGGGGACTTCATAGACCACGACATCCGCTGACGGTAAAAATTCCTCTTCAAAGGGCAGTACCCAGGAATTGATCATCTCCTGGGCGCCACGGACAAAGGCGACAACAATCAGGGAGACCTTTCCTGCTGCAGCATCAGGGAGCGTCTTGTTCGTCCCCGCAAGCGTGCGGGCCGACAGAGCGGGGAACCTGGTACCGGTTGGCATGGATGCTGATAGATAAGTCCCTGCATTTGAACCTTCCTCAGCACCGGGTAACGCTCTCGTCTCTCGGACGGGGGAGAACACATTATTTATGCAATGAACACGTGAATGGAACACGTCCTTGTTAGGAATAAATATAAAAAAACAGGTGGAAGTTGATGAAAGTACCCGACACACCGGAAAACCTGGAGATATGCAAACAATACTGCGGCACCTGCCCAACGTTCAGGGAGAACAAGCTCATGGAGTCCGAACCGCATGCACTCTTCTGTGCACGGGGAGTTTCGGCAAAGAAGGACGCCGTCAATAAAGGATGCAACTGCATGGACTGTCCCGTCGCACAGAAATATAATCTGAAAGGCGGCTGGTTCTGCTTCCACGCTCCTGAGGAGTGAAATGGTTCATCCCTCTCATCTCTTCTGAAAGTCACCGGCACAACCTTTTTTGTCAAAGACAATCTGCCCTCTGGTTTTACGATAGCAGGCAGATGTCATGGAAAAAATGATGATGGATAAAAATGAAGCACGCCTCGAGGTCGCCCGTAAGGAGATGGTGACGCATCAGCTCGTTGCCAGGGGAATTTCCGACCAGTGTATCCTCAGGGCGATGGCGACCATACCCCGCCACCTCTTCGTCCCCGAACGTATTCGTGATGCCGCGTATCAGGACTGCCCCCTCCCCATCGGCTATGATGCCACCATCTCCCAGCCGTATATCGTTGCCTATATGAGCGAGCTCCTCAAACTTTCGAAAAACGACCGGGTCTTTGAACTGGGAACAGGGTCCGGTTACCAGGCGGCGGTGCTCGCCTTCTGCACAAAGGAAGTCATCAGCGTTGAGCGGGTCCCTGAACTCGTCCCCGTGGCACTCGGGAACCTGGCAGCCGTCGGGACAACGAATGTCCGCGTCCTCGAAGGGGATGCAACCACCCTTGCCGCAGACTATGCCCCCTATGATGCTGCCATACTTACTGCCGCATCACCGGCCCTCCCCGAATATCTCTACCCGTACATGAACGATGGCGGGCGAATTGTCGTTCCGGTCGGCGACATGTATGTACAGGAACTCTTTCTTATCACCGTTCTTCAGGGGAAAGGACGGGTTGAGGGGAAGGGGGGTGTCAGGTTTGTTCCGGTCATAGGGAAACACGGATTTGCGGAAGGGGGATGAAATCCTCCTGTGCACGACCATTTCCCCCGGAACAGGCACCGGTTTCCAAACGTGCTGAGAGAAGGCAGGGATATTCGTTAACACGTCCATCCCTTGGCGACCACAAGGTTCAGGGTTGGTTCTGACGATTGGATAACGGGAGCTATGGTGGACAGGCGCAGGGAGCGGGAGGATGTCAGCCGCAGGGAGATGGTCAGGCATCAGCTGAAGGCCCGGGGCATCCGAAGCCCCGCCGTACTCGAGGCTATGGGAAGCCTTCCCCGTCATGTTTTTGTTCCGTCGCACCTCAGGGATGCCGCCTACCATGACCGTCCGCTTCCGATCGGCCATAATGCCACCATCTCACAACCCTACATCGTTGCCTACATGAGTGAACTTCTGTCACTCTCAAAGACAGACAGGGTGTTTGAACTGGGAACGGGATCGGGCTACCAGGCAGCGGTGATCGCCTCCTGTGCAAAAGAGGTGTTCAGCGTCGAACGGGTCCCTGAACTCGCAGCCCTGGCACGCCAAAACCTGCTCACCGCCGGGGTGACCAATGCCAGGGTGTTCAGTTGTGATGCGACGACCATCACCGGAAAGTATGCCCCCTATGATGCCGCCATTCTCACCGCTGCATCACCAGTCCTCCCCACCTACCTCTATCCGTTTGTCAGGGACGGCGGAAGAATCGTTGCCCCGGTCGGTGAACGCCAGACACAGGAACTCGTTCTTATAACGGTGGAGGAAGGCCGGGGCCGGGTGGAAAGCAGGGGCGGCGTCCGCTTTGTTCCCGTCATCGGCAGACATGGATTTGTCCAGGAGTGAAAGGAGTCCTGATCATCAGGAATATCCCCCGTTTTTGCGCGCATAGCACCAAATACATGGCATTCCATCCATTTTTTATTCCGCAATAATGTTCTTTGCATAAACCTACAAATTAATTGTAAAACCGGCGTTTTATCATAATTCCACGGCAAATTACTGGCATTTTTCAAAAATTATCAGGACTATTTTTGCCAAATCCAACCCCCTATATAATGATTTCCATACAAAGAGTTAATAATAAATAGAGTATATCCATTGTTAGGATAAGAACACCCGGGGGGGAGTTCTGGTAGTATCCGGTCATGGCGCCTGCGATGCGGGCAATATGACAGCTCATAAAAGAAAGGGGGAATGTCATATGAAATCTGATTATGACACACCGCAGAAGAAAACAGAAAAGAGTGAACGCAAGGTATCGATACGAACGACTGCACAGGTATTCCTGGTGCTCGTTGTCGTCGGTGCCATGGCTGCGAGCGCCGCAGCAGCACCGCTGGAAATCTCCATGAACGAATATGTCTCGACCTTCATCATTGGCGGCACCAACACCACCGGGGTGACGGGTGAGATTACCATCCTCAACAATGGAACGGCAGGAGATGACATCTATGACATCTGGGTGCCGATCAACCTCACCAACTATGATGAGACCTACGGGTCCAACGGGCTCAATGTCTCCTTTGAGAGTGCGAGTTCCGAGGTCTTTGTCTATGACGCAAAGCCCGCATCAGCCCCTGAGATGGGCGATGACGATGCAAACTTCTGGGTCCAGATCCCCCAGCTTCGGGCTGGCCAGTATGCCCGCCTTTCGTATATCGTCCTCGCTGACGAGATCCCGGTAGACGGGACGTCGCTTGCACAAACATCCCTTATTCTCGTCGACACCTACACCGATGCATCGCGTGTGGTGTCCGGCAAGGACGTTTCCTGGACCGTGTACTTCAACGCGACCACCAACTCCGAGTTCTTCACCGACGGTGACGAGGTGGCAATGGAGATCAACCATTACCTGAGCGCAAACAACACCCATTACGGCTCAGATGCGTGGACCACACTCGGACCGATCTCCAACAACGACACCTCAGAGGGAACCTCCGTGCTTCTGGACGGCCCCGCCCTCTATGGCAGCACAGCACCGGGCCAGATGCAGGTAACCGGTGTCGCTTTGACGCAGGGATCCACCGTCTGGGTGAACACCAGCTATGATGTGGCTGCCATCCATGAGGAGATGACCGGCAACATCGACGAACCGTTCGGGTTTACCACGATCGCATTCAGTGCGGTAAAATCCGGAAGCGGAGAGGACGAGGGACTGATCAGCGGTTCAGTGGTCTATGACTGCTATGCAACCGGTGAGGCACTCGTTGCGGTGACGAAGGAGCATGTCGACGGTTCATGGAAAGGCAATGCCACCTTCACGAATCAGGCAGCAGGCCTCGTCTACGTCCTGACCGACTACGCCGTATGGGCGACCGAGGGCAACTTCGGGGCTTATGTCGAGGATTCCGGCTGGACACCCGGCAGTACCTCAGGATCATCCGACACCGTCCTCTACGCGTTGACAGGACTGACGACGGTCCTGAACCCCGGCGAATTCAGCACTACCGAAACCATCGAGTTCGCCTACGACGGCGTCCCGGTCATATGGGCAAACGCCACCTTTGCACTCCAGCAGAACGACACCCACGGCTGGGAGAAGAGCTACTCAATCAAGACACAGTGGAATGAGACCTACGGGTCGGATTTCATCGTCTCCCAGCGTATCTGGGTGGTAGGCGACTACCTGATCAAGGCCACCAAGCACGTCGTGCCCTTCCCGGATGAGGACACCAAGTTCAGGGTCTACATCGTTGTCGAGAACATCGGCGGCACGGCGACCCCGGATACCGCCTATATCTACGACATGATCCCGACCAACATGTCCCTTGCCGATTACAGTTCATGGAATCAAGGTTCGAGTAATTACGTCAACAGCTCGGCCCTGTTCGGGGATTACACCAATGTTACAGACCCAATGGCGGGCTATGATCTCGGCCAGATCTGGAGCCTCGGTTCGCTCCAGCCCGGTGCATTCGGGAACGGCGATTACGAGGCCTGGGACCAGATCACGGCCGAAAAGCAGTTTGTCATCGCCTACAACATGACGGGCAGCGGCGACTTCCGCCTCAGCGACGTCTATATCGTCGGTGTGGACCCGGTCAATTCGCTCAATGACCACACCTCGCCCATCGTCACCCTGTTTGGCGGCTCAAAGGCGGCAAACTATGAAGGCATGTTCATTCTGCTCTTCGCAGCGGTCATGGTCGCAGGTGTCGTCATCCGAAGAAAGAAATAACCCTACATTACCAAAGATTTCCTATGGACAACAGGAAGGCGAGGTGGGGGATGACCCTTGTGGTGGGGGTCATCTGCCTCATACTCATGACAGGCGCTGCACAGGCGCAGACCATTGACGTCGAAACGATCTCCCACTATGATGTGGAGGTCACAATAGGGGACACTGTGCACCAGAAGACGATGGTGACGCTGAGAAACGTCATCGACAAACCGGTCGTCCCCGGCATCGGAGAATTCAGACTTCAGACATTTTCTCCCTCCCAGATTTTTTTCTTCTCCATTCCGGGCACCTCTGCCCCAAAAGCGGTAGAAGTAGAGAACCTCCGGGCAATTACCTCGGATGGAAAGCTCCTGATGTCCCATGTGACAGAAGGGGACGACTATACCACCATCCGGTATGAAATCTGGTATCCCATCCAGCCCGGCGAGGAGATGAGCTATATCCTTGAATTTGATTCAGGTGATCTTGCCCAGAAAGGAGTCCTGTTCACAAACATCGCCATACCGGTGGCATCAGATCTCCCCATAGAGGATTACTCGGTCACGTTCTCATCGGACCAGAACCTGGTCTACCAGGACGGGACCTCGGGAACCCTCCCCCGCGGAGAGATCGTCTTTGCAAGTGCGGAATTTTCACCGCTCCCTCTTCCTGAAACAGGATTTTCATGGTCTGTCGTACTATGGGGACTTGTCCTCGTAGCGGGCATCGTCTGTGTAGTCTGGTACATCAGAAGAGAGCCGGAGAAAAAGGAGGAGTGATGACGAAAATGAAAGAGCGAAGACCAATATCCAGGGTGATGATCACGCTTCTTGTGTGCGTGCTCATCGCCACCCTCCCCGGCATTGCCGCGGGGGATACCGGTGATACAAATGTCACCGACAGTTACGGGCCACCCGAAGTGGCCGACCCGGTTCCCCCCACCGGACTCGATGCAGGAGAATCATGGGTGCCGGGGAACACCGTGCTCATCACCTATGACGGCAATGTGAGCACAGGGACGGTAACCGATCCTGCAGGATATGACCACGACATTACCTTTGTCTATGCAGACGGCATAAGCCTGGCTGAATATCCTCTCCTTGACCATGTGATTATCGGAGAGTATACCGTTTCTGCCGGTGGACTGAACACCACATTCTGCGTGGGCTGCTGTGCCATCAATGCATGGTATGCCGACGGTTGGGTAAACGGTACCGTCTCCGAATCGCTCAGGGATGCAGGACTGCTAAGCTATGCCTGCGAAAATTTCTCCGGGGACATCATCCCGGATACCGGGGACGGCAGATTTGCCATTCAGGTCGACCTGGCGCCGGGCACCTATACAATGGCTCTGGAGTGCGACAATGCACTGACAACCCTCGTCTTCACTATCGATGAAGACACACCCTCGGATGATGCCGTGGCTCGCTCAGCATCTGCATCGGGAGTGCCGCAACCTGACCTCTTCGCTGCCGGCAATCAGATGGCGGAACAGGTTACGGTAACCGGCATCGTCTACGAAGACCTCGTGGTCACCGATGCCGACGGACCTGATGAACCCATCGAAGGGGCAGTGGTACGACTCTTCGAGGATGACGGGGATTTCGCCTTCGACCCGTCAGCTGACACATATATAGAGTCAACCACCACCGATTCAGAGGGAGTCTACTCCTTTAGTGTCGACAACGGCTCGGATTACTTCATTGCCGTAGAGGCAGCCTCCCTTACTACGACCCGCCCACTTGAGGCCGGTGCAGGACCGGAGGACATCCTTGCAGAACAGACCTACCAGGTATCCTACGATCCGGCAACCGGCACTCACGAATTTGTCCTGCAGTTCGGCGGACAGGACCCGTTGGTGACGGATGACTGGGACGAAGACGTCTATGAACATGTAGCACTTCTCAATACCAGCGCCTATGCAGACCAAGACGAGTCAATGGACTTCGGGTTCTCCTACGATGTCATCGTCAACGACATCGGTGACGAAGATTCCCAGGGTTCCCTTCACCGGTTCCTCACCAATGCCGAGGCTATTGAAGGGTTCCAGGAGAGCCGGTTTGTCATGGCGGTCCCCCCCAATACCCATGACGGTACCGGCCAGTGGTGGAAACTGGACCTCACCTACAGAATCGTACACTTCGACGGACCCTTCGGGCTGAACGGCACGGTGTTTGACACCTCACTTTCCCCCTGTGATACCAACCCCGGCTACGTTTCCTACGACACGGAGAACCACCGGATGATCGCCGTCAGCACAGCCACTGCCGTTCCAGTCGGGACCGGCCCTGACGGTCGCGAACACTTTGGTGAAGATGACCTCTTTATCCCGGTCGCCAAACCTGAAATAGAACTCAACCCCCCCAAAGGCGACGGGCTCATGGAACTGAATGGCGAGGGATCGTATGTCTCGGATATCGCAGGATACGCAGCCGGTACCGTGATCAGCTCAATTGCCCCCGACATCACAATCGAGCGCTGTCTCATCGGGCTGACGGCAAATGCAACGCCTGCAGAGGAGGAGTATGCAACCTCAAAAGACAGCCCCACAGGCGGCATCGAATTCAACAATGATGCTTCAAACAACATGGTCCGCGACAGCATAATTGCCTTCACCAAGCATACGGGCATCTCCCTCGTCGACGGAGCAGAAGGATGTCTGCTTGAAAATATTCTTGTCTATAAGACAGCCATGGACCCCACGGGAGGCCATACGGGAATCGATGTAGCCGCATCCACCCTGCATATCGACCGCAGCATCATCGCCCACACGGATGAAAAAGACGCCATACAGATCAGTCTCCCCGGTACCGGGGGAGGAAGCGGACCGGAGATCACCGGTTCCCTCATTGAGATGAACGAAGGGGTCGGCATCAATATCCTCCAGGCACCAGATACGAGAGTCCGGTCGTCGGTGATACGTGAGAACGGACATTCGGGCATTGTAGTGGAGAACAGGCAGAGTCTGAATAACACGTTTTCGAAGAACGCACTCTACAACAACTCCTATCTCGGCATCGACCTCGGGGTAACCGGCGGGGTTGACAATGTCACCGTAAACGACGGCGTGCTCCTTGACAACAAGCCGAACAGGGGAATGGATTACCCCGTCATCACCGCAGCGGTCTGGAACACGGTTGCCGGCACTCTTACCCTCGAAGGGTTTGTCGGCCTCCCCGACCACGACAATTCCGACTTTGCCGGATCAGAGATTGAGATCTTCCTCGTCCGCAACGACACTGCAGGCGACAACCTTGTCGGCAACAACTGGGAAAAGAAGAAAGAAATGGACACCTACTACGGTGAAGGATGGATGTATCTGGACACCATTGACCCCCCAGCAGATGGTGACGGGAACTTCAGTGGAACACTGGATGTCAGTGGCATTACACCGGGAACAGATATCGTCCTTGCAGGAACCGCAACCCTGTTCGGCTGCACGTCCGAGTTTGGCGAGCTCCATTATTATGGAGGAGGGACCGATGACTTCAGGGTCGTCACCGGAAGCATCACCCTTAACGGAACATCCGTCATTATGAACATCACCTCACAGTCAGGCACCATCCCGCAGGCATCGCTCTACTGGCTCAAACCCGAAGGCATGATCATCGGTGCGATGTCAGGGGATGACTTCCTGAACACATCCGCCGGCAACGAGTACATTTGGTACTTCTCCGACCTGGAGGAAGGAGTGCCTCAGTCGGTCGAGCTGCAGTTTGAACCCGGTGCATGGCGCATAAACGACCTATACAACCTGGGGGTGGACCCACGATGAAGGCGCTTCGCTTACTCAGCTGCATTCTCCTGATTGCCCTTCTCGGCATCGTCCCTGCAATGGCGGCCGACACCACCGTCGATGAGTACCGGGCGGTATACTATACCGTCGCTCCTGCAAACCAGACCGTCTACAAAGACTGGGTTGTTGTTCAGAGCAGCGATGAAATTTCGATGACGATCGGCGGGACACCGATACATTTCCCCCCAGGTACCGACACCCGCACGGTCGCAAAAACACCGTTTGATATCTATGTCACCCTGGAGAGGATAGACAAGTACAACTGGAATTACATCGTCCACAACGACTATGACTATCCAACCTCGGTCGTTGCCCGCTTCCTCCCCTCCGAACGGATCACCCTGACAAACGGGACAAACTGCGCTGAGCTGATGATGTCAGGCAACGATACCCTGGCGCCTCTCTCCATCCCCGCAAACGATACAGCTTCGGTTCGGCTCACTATTCCAAACCCGCCGGATTCCAAGGGGACGCATACCTTCTATGTGAACAAGAGCTATCTGAACTTCACCGCCGTGGACACGGTTGATATTGAAACGACGGTCTCACCGGTCATCAGCGTCGTGAAGTCCTATAACGGGACCGCCTGGAAGGCCCTCTATACCGTGAACAATCCCGCAGAAGATGACATCAACGCGGACATTACCTTCTGGTATGAACTCCACGAAGATCGGATGGGAACGAACCGGACGGAGCTCGGCAATGCTACGGTTACTATCAGCTCAGGGGGTTCATGGAATACGACCCATGTGATTACAACAGGGGAGGATAAGGTCCCCGTCTTCTACCTCCAGGCAGATGCCCACGCTTCACCACAGCTGGTCGACTATACCATCACCCCTGCATATCCACTCTATACAAATGCCCTGGGAGACAACACCCCGCCGGATGAAGAGAATACCTACATCATCGGGGAAGGGCTTGTGGCAGGCTTCCCCCTCTCGTTTAACAACAAGGGTGGCGACGATGACGATGATGATGACGACCCCACCCCCACTCCGACGGAGACGCAGGGTCCGGGGCCTGGACCAACTGATAAACCGGGCCCGGGACCTGACGAAACCCCGGTAACGATCGGTGAAGAGGGCGACTCCGAACCCTTCGGTGAACTTGCCGAACTCTTCCCGATGATGAGCGGCCTCACCTTTGCCGGCGGCATCCCGTGGTGGGTCTGGCTGCTCCTGCTCATCTTCCTCAGTGCATTCCTCTTCCTCATCCTGAAGAGGTCGACGGACTTCGAGAGCGATGTTCAGGAAGGACCGGCACCCCTTGCCGTGAGCTTCACCGACTTGTCGACCAACAACCCGTCCACCTGGCACTGGGACTTCGGCGACGGGACGACGTCGGACGAGCAGCACCCGGCCCATACCTTTACCAGTCCGGGCACCTACACGGTGACCCTAACCGTACACAACCGCCTTGGTGACCACTCAAGGACCAGAAACGAAGAGATCACGGTTACCTGATTACCGGTGCTCTCCTGATCCCCCAACGGGGACGGGGTCCCCCCCACCCCTCCCAGCCTCAAATTCATTCCTTCCATTTTTCAGCTGCATACAACGGCAGCATTTCCCCGCATTGGACCAGATACCGGATTTCACCACCCTTTAAACAGCCCTCATACATACATGCGGACACCATGAAGGTTTTTTATGAAAAGAGCGCATTATATATAAGGAAGGAGTGAGACGTCTGGCGCACCCAAGCAGGAGAAAATCCAGTAGTAATGAAGCACCGGCGATCGTACGTGTACGGTTGCCCAATAAAAGAAATAGGGAAATTTTTGCCACGGCCGAGCTGATGCTCGGGGCAAACCACATAAGGGTACGCTGTTTCGACGGCATCACCCGTACCGGCCGTATCAAAGGGAAGATCAAAAAGCGTGTCTGGATTCGTGAAGGGGATATCCTGATCGTTGTCCCGTGGGACTTCCAGGATGAAAAAGCCGATATTATCTACCGCTACACCCGACCCCAGGTCGAGTGGCTGCAGCGCAATAACTATCTCTAATATTTTCCCGATTTTTTTAAAA
This sequence comes from Methanobacteriota archaeon, assembly GCA_016841485.1. Taxonomy (GTDB): domain Archaea; phylum Halobacteriota; class Methanomicrobia; order Methanomicrobiales; family Methanomicrobiaceae; genus Methanovulcanius. The sequence goes on along the minus strand of JAENZA010000005.1, from coordinate 5,883 downwards.
AAAAGAAGGTCTTTTCAGACCCTTTCGATCTTTACGGTGTACTTCTTGATGACGAGACGGTGGACGTTCATCTCATATCGATCCTGTACCGAATCATAGGTGAATCCGCCATCCCGGATCGTTGATCCGGTCAGATAGTTATCCCATGCGGTGCTGTAATTGAAGACATCATCGTTGTGATAGGTGATCCCTACAGGCCTGGTTAATCCCGGGCCATACGTTACATCTTCAACAACTTCCGGTGGATCAAGCATACTCATCTGGATGTTTGCGATCCCGTCACCGGACATGGCACGGTCAGCCTGAATCTCGGTGAAGAAGAGCACAAGCGTATCATATGTCTCGTCATAGAACCATCGCGGGTCTGCCACCATCGTGGACCCTTCGGCATCCTGGTACCGCTTTACCACCGCACCGTTCTCCACGGAGATTGCCGCCTGACCCTGTGCAGAGATGAAACGGAGGGCCCCGAGAGAGAATGTCTCATTGAGAGGCGCATATGACTCATTATCGTACCAAACCTGGAAATTATGGTTGTCGTCATCGGTCTGGTTTGAATCCAGCACAAAGATCGACCCTCCCGAGATGCCCATCGTCGTGTCGCGGTAGGGGACGTTGGAGAGCGTGAGAATCTTCAGGTCATTCTGCAGCGTGATCATATTCTGTTCCATAATCCGCTCATCCGACCCTATCTGCGACTTCTGCAGCAGGGGATAGCCGTAGAGCGTAACAATCGAGATGCCGAGCACGACGATCGTAAAGATGAGAATAAACCCGATCGCCTCCGAGACACCGTCATCATCCATTCCTTTCACCCAATTTCTCTTCATCAGACACCCTCCGAATTATAGTAAATCACATTCTGTCCGGCACCGCTCGTCCGGCCGGTCACCCCGCGTGTCCGCCCGATACCGGCGATCGCAATTTCCGACATCGTCGTCCCGTCGGTCACCCGTATCAGCTGGAACCGTTTCCCATCCTCGTCGGTATCGGCATCGACCTCGACGTAGTAATCCTGGTTCGCCACATCGTCCGGGAGGTCGAAGATCGTTCTGATCTCCCCGTTCTGCGGCGCAATTGCGTACATCTCCACCATCCTCGTGGAGACACCGTTGCCGATGTCCACGTAGGCATGGTACTTCAGCGTGTTCGACGGGCCCTCCACCAGTGCCGCATTCACGACAAGCGTCATGATGATGAACATCACGATGACGATGGCGGTGATCGAGAGATACTCGGTCATTGTCGAGATCCCGTCCTCGTTGAGTCGTCGCATCCTACAGCCGGACCGGCACCGAGTATTCCTCATCATATGTTGTCACCCCGTTGTTGTAGTGAATGTCCAACTCGTTGTACCGGTAGAAGAGATCTTCAAATCCCGTATCACGGTAGATGTCAAAATCCAGTACCACGTTGTTGCGTCCCATTGAAAGGGCCTGCATATCGGCCCGGATTCTCTGCTCGAGAGTCATATTATCCGTGTCGTTGCCCAATGCCGCTATTGGAGCGAGATGATACCGGATATCCTGTATCTCGTTTTTCGGAAACTCCAGCACCGCCTCCGACGTCGACTGCCCGACCATCGGTGCCTGGTTGATGATGATTGCAAGAATGAACATACCGGTTGCGACCACCACCCCCATCAGGACAATCCACTGCCCCTCGTCGTCTAACCTCTCCATAACAACACCTCCATCAGGACCATCTGTTCCTCATTGTCGTCCATTTTACTGTTTGCTTCTGAGGATATCAGATTGAGATTATTCGGTTTATCCTCAAGGTACACATACCTCGTCACAGAGATCGCCGGTTCGCGGGTGACAAAGTCACCGCCATCGGACGAATGTCCGAATGAATATGAATAAACCTGATCACTCTGCTTATCGCGGTAGTAGATCGTTGCATTCCACTGAGTCCGCGTATCCACGATGTGTGGTGGATTTTCCATATATGTGGCACCCGTTCCGATACTCAGATTCGCACTGAACTCATTGGTAAAGTCTGCGACGTTCGATGTCGCAATCAGCGTCTGCAGCCTGCTCTCATCCCCGTCAGACACCGGCGTATCCATAACCAGAAGAGCGTCATACCCCAGCTGCTGGAGCTGCATGTCGGCGATGTGCGCATCGCCGGGCGTGAAGACGAAACCGGTGGAGAAGACTATGTAGGCGGTCAGGAGCATGATGATGCCCGCTGTAATCCCCTCGATGGTGTAGAGCTGCCCCTCGTCATTCATTACCATACCGCCACCTCCATCACGCCGTCCTTCAGTGACGGTTGGGTGACATTGACTGGATTATAGTCATACTTGTGGATGCCGCTGAGGTAATAGAGGGTCGGGGCACTACCGGTCCAATTGTAGCTGAAAGTGAAGTTCACCCGCAATCCCGATGTCATCTCATCAGAGAACGGCAGGGGCGGGTTCAGCTTCATCTTGATATAGGTGTTATTCTCGATCGGCTTCGGGAATGACGATGACCCATTGAGTTTTGAAGGCGTTTCAGAACCGTAAGCATCACCGAAATAGAAGACATAGGTCTCGTTGTTCCAGTCGTTCCAGTTATATGGAAGCACTTGGGACGAGCCGTCGTCAAGGACCTTATAGAGCCGGACCTTCTCCAGCTTCATGCCGTCCGTGAGCTGAGCGATGTCAAGATTGGCCATCATGCCCTGCATGTCAAATCCAAGCTCTTCGCTGCGGGGATCGATCCGGTAAGCGGGGCTGATGGATCGGTCATAGAGTTCGCCATAGTCCATCTCAACGGCAAAGTCCGCCTCGTGGGGACCGTCCGTCACATTCCACGCAACGGTATTCGCACTGTAGTCGGCATGATTCGGGTCGGTGAAATCAATATGCGCAAAACTGTCTTCCTTTACCTTCACGAGCCGCCGCTGGTACCCATAGCTACTCTCCGGGATCTCCTGTCCGACGGACATCGTCGATTCGCCATCAATCCTCAGCGAGAAGTTGTAGAGATACGGAATATCCCCGAAGATCACCTTTGACCGGTAGTCGCCCTCATCAAAGGCAAAGGTGCCCGGCTGGTGGAAGAACAGGTCGATCTTCTCCCGGGAGAGGATATTCGGGGTGTCCTTTGAAAGCGACAGCCCCATCCGCTCGATATCAGCCTTGTGGATTTCATCCAGCTGGTTCCATGCCGGGTTCGACGGCCATCCCGGGTCTTCGACCAGGATCACCGACGTCCGGTAGGCAACCGCATCATAGTCAATTCCCTCACTCTCGATGCCTGCCAAAATTCCCGGCAGGAGGGAGATCACCATGATAAGGGCAATCATGAAGATGGTAAACCCTGCGAGAAAATCGATGGACAGCACACCATCTTCGTTGTATTCCTCTCTCCTGCTCATTGCACCGGCTCCCCGGTCCGTGCATCAAACCGTAACTCCCGCATATCGGAGACGTCCCGGGCCCGGACATGGTAGACTCCCCCGGCAAGCTCGATATCGGTCGTATCAACCCCGTTTCCTGTCATCATCTCTTCTAATACCCCCCTGTTCTGTGCGTAAAGTTCCTCCGGCATGAGAATGTCATCAAGACAGCATGCTGCGGTGTCATTGCCGGGTTCTTCCGGCCACACGGCATCCTGCCAGCTGTTCCCGGTGAAGGTGAGAAGACGGGTTTCGTTGTCACCCTCGGGAACGATCAGAAGCGACCAGCTCTCTGCGGCACCGTCACTGTTCACACCGCTCCCTACCACAGTATACAATGAATACCCGGAAAAGGAGAACAGTGAATCGGCGATACCGGCATCGAGGGCGGCGATCGCATCGCCCAGAAGAAAGGATGTGGTCCCCTCCCCTGCCATCCCTTCGATGCCCGAATCCGGTGCACCGGAAGCACTCTCAAGACAGCCACAGGTACAGCAGAAACATAAGGATCCAATTATCACCGCGGAGAGATATTGTTGCATAAAGAAGATCCTTCCTATTGTTCTTATTAGATTGACTGCATATAAATATTCATATCCAAATCCTCAATTTTTACGCCATTTGAAGGGGTTTTTGAGCAAACCAGCCGTAAATACCACGCTCACTGGGAACATTTCGCCAATACGGGCACCCTTCGGGCAAAAAACGCTCTAAAATTTTTCAAATCATCTTCATGCGCCATTTGAACGGCAGTTTCGCAATGCCAATGCTGCGCACTATGCGCGGCGGAGGGAAGAAAAGGAAAATTGTGCGGTTCTGATCCGCTATTCGTTGATCGTATGAAGGACGAGACCCGAGAGAAGTTTCGGTTCGAACCATGTCGATTTCGGCGGCATGACCCCGCCGGCGTCGGCGATGGAGAGCACGTCCTCGACATCGACCGGTTGCATGGAGAAGGCAACGGCAAACTCCCCGGAATCGACCTTTTCGCTCAGATCGGCAAGCGGGCGTGCACCGCCGAGATACTGGAGCCGCGGGTCGCCGCGGGGATCGGTGATCCCGAGCATGCCCTCCATCACTTCCTTCTGGAGAACCGAGACGTCGAGGGCGGCGATGCGGTCGAGAGCCGGGTCCACCGGACGTGAGAGCTCGTACCATGCCCCGCCCAGGTACATGTGCATCACATGCAGACGCTCTGCGGACTCACGAAGCGGGGGGATGCAAAAGACCGTATCATCGATCTCCCCATACGGCCGTACCTCGAAGAGACCGGAGAGCGCTTCCATGAAACTCTCCGGGGTGTACTCACCGAGATCGGTTACCAGCCTGCTGTAGCCGTGGATCTTCACGCGGTTCTGGGCAAATATGATCGCCATGAAGCGCTCCACTTCAGGGGTGCAGGTACCTTCCTCACGACGGCGGGTTGCCACATTCACCGATGACTTGGCCCGGTGGTGGCCGTCGGCGATATAGAGGGCGTCCACGTCTTCGAAGAGACCGGTGAGCTGTGCAATCGCCTCCGGGTGGGCAACCCTGAAGACCTCGTGGACAACACCGCTATCGGTCTTGACGACGCCGTCCGGTTCGCCCTCGGGAACAAGAGAGGAGACATACCTGAAGATCTCACCGGGGTCACGGTAGAGAAGAACAACAAGCCCCGTGTGAGTGCCGGTGTTGGTGATATGCTGCGTCCGGTCCTCTTCCTTGTCGTACCGGGTGTGTTCATGGCGTTTGATCCTGTTTTCCAGATAATCATCGACGCTGACATTCGCGACGAAGCCCGTGTAGATACTGCCGCCCTGCTTGACGCGGTAGAGATAAATGCCCGGTTCTGCGTCACGGGAAAGGAGCCCCTCAGCAACCATCTCGTCAAGGTGCTCTTTTGCCGCCCTGTAGACCGACGGGTCGGAGGGGTCGACATCCCCCAGCGTCGCCTCGGAACGGATGACGCGAAGGAAACTCTTCGGGTTTTTCTCAAGGATCTCCCGTGATTCAGCCGTCGAGACGACATCATACGGAACGGAGGCAATGTTCTGCGCCTCGGCGGGTTCTGGCCGGAGTGCCCGGAAACTGAATATCTTTACCATGGATCTGTGCCTGCCCGGGATGTGGGTGCGTTATTTATTGGCTGTAAAGCGTAATATGAGTATCCCGATCAATGCAATATGAACTCTACTACATATATACTCAGGAGGGCCACCGCTTTCGATATTCCAGCGGTTGTGGCTCTGGAACAGGACCTTTTCACCGACCCGTGGGACGGGGAAGGATTCAGGGATGCACTGCAATATTACCAGGAACTCTTCTTTGTGGCCGTCGAGGATGACGATATTGCCGGGTTCGTTTGTGGCGGGATGGAACATACCGGAGAAGAGACCTACGGCCATATCATGAATCTCGGCACGTCCCGGCGCCGGCAGAGGAGAGGGATCGGCGGCAGCCTTCTGCGCCGCCTCGCACTCGAGTGCATGGTACGCGGTGCGGGCGGCATGC
>JAENZA010000286.1 GCA_016841485.1 Methanobacteriota archaeon | reverse complement strand
CCGGGCCGGGGATGTGGTTTAAGTCAACAAACTCTTCGTACCAGTCAATCGCCATAGAATCACCTCTTGAAGGAAGGGGTGCCCGGGTAGAAAAACCTTCCATTCGGGGCAGGGTATGCGGGCCATAATCATCGCCTCTCCTGCAGGCGCCGGGTTTATCCGTCCACGGGTCCAGGAGAGACCGGAAGGTGCATCATGGGAAGACCCGTCGAGAACCCACGGTCGCTCTTCGGCTACGGTGCCGGGGAGCCCCGCCCGGTTCCCGGCATCAGGGGCCGTGCCTTCCCGGGTGGGGGGTGCGATGACGGCAGGAATGGGATCCGAAATATTACAAACCACATCAATCTGTAATAATAGGTAAAATTATTATATTGTTAATTCATACTAGTATGTGGCCAGGTATTGCCTGTGATGGAACCCTGCCTGTGCCTCGCCTCGATCCGTCATACCTTTCGGTGTGCTACTGCACGTCCATCATACACCACTCAATCACTTTTTGTTGCTCGTCCCGGGCCCGCACGCCCCCGGCCGGTGGCGTTACCGTCGCCTCTCGGTGAGGAAGAACGTATCATTCGGAGATCCCATCCAGAACCTTCTCGATCCGGTCCACCTTCGTCTCGATCCGCTCCAATGACTGCCGCAGCATCTGAAGTTCGGTATCGGCACCGGCCATGGCGCTCTTCTGGTCCGCTATATTCCCCACCTGTCCCTCGATCCATTCTTTGAGCCGCACCACGATGATGAAGAGCAGCGTAAGGACGCCGAGCACCTCGACGATCCAGACGGACCCGGCGAGCATGGTAGTCCAGGACTCCGAACCGCCAATCAAGCCGGCGAGAAGGCTGATCACAAGCAGTGCGATGACGGCGCCCCACAGCACCTTCAGGTAGAGTTTCCACCTATCCTGTTTCATCCTTCGACCTCCGTAATGACATAATCAAATCCAGGTCCACCGCCAGCTCGAACGGCACCGCCCGGTAGTACCTCCGGAGGTACGGCGGCTCGTCCGA
>JAENZA010000070.1 GCA_016841485.1 Methanobacteriota archaeon | reverse complement strand
TTGCGGAGACGATGTAGAGCGGGAGCACCCGGGAGCAGTCCCTGAGGAGTTCCTCCGCCCCTTCGACGAACGGCACGGTGAGCATAGCGTCAAAGATCAGCCCGACGTACTCGCCCGCGAGCCGCTCCTCCTGTTCCGCAGTCAGTTCTTCGTGGAGGATGTTTTTGTAGATATACCGGAACTTGTCGTACCGGGACATCCCGCCGTTCTCGAGGTGAAAGGCGATGATCTCGTCGAGGTGCCCGGGGGCGAAGGAGAAGACCTTCCGGAACGCTACGGTCTTTAGGGGGAGGGATTCGACGACGACGCCGTCGAAGTCGAGGATGAGGGTGGCGAGGCAGTTGCTGGACATTCTACTATTCCTCTTCATGATCTCAAATCCTGGTTAGAGATTGTGAGATATCATTTTGGTTGTTTCCCGGAGATCTCGATATCTCTTGTGGTAGCCTATGAGGAACCGCAACGCATCGTGGATCTATCGGGATATGAGATTCGTTACCGGGTAGAGATCTACTTGATAGGCGAGGGCACCCCTCATACTGTTGAGTTACTGAACAGGCAGATTGCGGATCCTGCCTGATAAGTCGAGATATGTATGCAGGGGCTAAATTTTGCCTGATATCGGGCATTCTTCTCGTTAAATACTCAGAATGGCAGGAATAGTGTTATGTATTATCTCTCATATGTCTATACTGGAGTCTTGCGATGAAGGTACTCATGGTGGCCGGCGACAACCCTCATGCGATAAAAATCGGAGGAAAGCATATCCATCAGTTATTGCTTGAGAAAGGACTCACATCTCAGGGCATCGATGTGGATGCAGTTTATCCCCGGTTCTCAGACAGTCGGTCTATAAGACTCCTTGAATATATTAAGCATGGGTTACTTGCAGGCAATCCAACCCAATTTATCCCGCCAGACAAACTCCAGGTTATCTCCATCGTGAACCAGCTGCGAAATGCACTTGCCTCCATCGATATTGATTCCTATTCGGTTGTCCACTGTCATGATGTCGTTTCGGCTTATGCATTCCGCCAAGCGTTTCCCCACGCAACACTGCCCAAAATTTTAACGCTTCACGGCTATTTTGCACGGGAAGCCGTTGATTATTCCAGGATCCGGACTGATAGAGCAAAAAAGGTGTTTTTCGACTTTTGCTACGCCATTGAAGAGGAGGGTATCCATTGGAGTGATCGAACCATCTGTGTAGATACCAGACTTCGGGATTATGTGGATGATACTTTCAGTTACCCTTCTGCACATATTTCGGTCGTCCAGAATGCTACGGATACCGATTTATTCTGCCCTATTTCGGAGGAGGAGAATGCTCAGATCCGTGAGGAGATAGGTTATTCCGAGGACCAATTTATTATTATAGTACCCCGGCGCCTTGTTCCAAAGAATGGTGTGCAGTTTGCCATCCTGGCGATGAAGTACATCCCGGATAACAATGTAAGGCTGCTGGTCCTCGGGGACGGACCACAATATCCGGAACTGGCGGCGCTGGCTCAGGGGGATGCAAGGGTGCAGTTCCTCGGTGCTGTGCCTCATGAATTCGTTGAGAGATACTATAAAATTTCTAATGTAGTTCTGATTCCGTCAATTACATCGCACGGTGTCCAGGAGGCGACATCACTCTCAATGTTGGAGGGCATGGCTTGTGGGAAGATTGTCATCTGTTCCTCCATAGGCGGTATGAGAGAGGTGATCCAGGATGACGTGACCGGCTATCTCGTATCCGAGCGGAATCCGGAGGAGATTGCCGGCAAGATTAACAGCATCCTCAAAGGCAGTGTCGATATCGAGTCGATGGGGCGAAGAGCACGGGAGTACGTCGTTGAGCATCATTCCTACATCCCGCACGCGGTATTGATAAGGAACGTTTATGAAACCGCTTGTCCCGTCAATCAGGAGTGAGGAAGATGCCGGATCCCCTTGTGTCTATTCTGATGCCCACGTATAACGATGCAGAGCATATCACAAGTGCCATCGATTCAGTTTTTGCACAGACCTACCAGAACTGGGAGTTGATCATCGTCAATGACGGTTCGTCTGACGACACCGAGGAAAAGATCGCCCGATATTTGAACGAGCCACGGGTCCGGTACCGGAAGCAGAAGCGGAACTGCGGCCAACTCAACGCCCTGCATGCCGGCAGTCGTTTAATTACCGGAGATTTAGTTACCCTGCTCCATTCAGATGACGCATTCAAGTCTGAAAATTCCCTGGAGGATCTTGTACAGTATATGTCATGCCACACCTGTGATGGTGTCTTTGCGGACATCAGCACAATGGATGGCAATGGTAGGGAGCGGGACACTCTGAAGACAATTTCAACTGTAAATCCGGAGACCGTTGCAACGCTTTTTGCTCTGCGTGGTTCCAACTGTGTGTCTGATGTCTTTTTTGTCAGGTCTGAAATATTCTTCTCCAATATAGTTGAGAGATACATTCGGTGGAACATGCCCTATTGGTTCCTCAGCGATCAGCAGGGAACCGGGGTCTTAAATCTGCATAAGGTGGAACCATGGTATCTCTACCGTGTGTATGGGGGGAATTATATCCATTCTGGTGCCGGGAAATTTGAGGCGAGCAATGGCTGCCTGAGATCGGTCCTTGAGATTGCCGGATACTACGATATCCCACTTTTCTCAATCTCGAGAGCCATAGCATTCCTTTCGATGAAGTTATTCCATCACTCGTTTGCTATTTACAAGGCTCGACCCTACTCACGCTCATACGAAGGACTGGTGCGTTCTGTTCTTCTATGCTATTACCTGGATGATGAATTAAAGGCGGACCCTTATCTCTCTTCACTGCTCGCATTTTATTCCCATTATCCTTCAAAACGGGATATATGTGTGCCAGAGGACATGCTCGAGGAGTGCAGCATCTGGTATACGGGAAAAGATGCAAGGTTGTTTCACGCTATGATGTGCAGAGACAACCTTGAGCCTCTCTATGATTTCCTCCTCAAAGAGGCGCAAATCGGTTTTGATAACGTCGTGGTTCCTGATGAGCACTACCTGGAGCCACTTCGTGGAATCCTGAAGTTTCTAAATCTTCAGACAACGGTCTCCCTCAGTGAATAAGTGCCTTCAATGTCATCCGTTGTGAATACTATCGATAATTTTTTGTGCAGCACGCCCATCCCCAAAGGGGTTTGTCCAGTTTGTTCCTCTGCCGAGCATGGTGCCGACTGCCAGTAGGATCTCCTCCGGAGTTATACCCGTAAGGGTATTTGAACCAACTTCAATCGTTTCTGGCCTCTCAGTATGCTCTCTTAGAGTAACGCAGGGCACCCTCAAGATGCAGGTCTCTTCCTGAACGCCCCCGGAGTCTGTCAGAACCAGTCGTGCGTTCGCTTCGAGAATTAAAAATTCAAGAAAGCCGGTGGGCTGAATGGCTGTAATACCCCGTGGTACTTCGAGTTGACATTCACTTATTCTCTTTCTGGTTCTTGGGTGTATGGGGAAGACAACCGGTAGCGAATATTCCTCGTGAAGTGCCTCTAATGCTTTGAGAAGATCACGCAGTCTGAACTTATCATCAACATTTTCTTGACGATGGGCAGTTACCAGGAAGTACTCCCCTCGTTTGAGGCAGTAATCGTCAAGGATTCCACTCTTATCTTCCGCAATCTTGAGATTATGCTGTACCGAGTCAACAATGGTATTGCCGGTGATATGGATCTTATCGGTGGATATTCCTTCAAGGAGGACGTTGTTCTTCGCTTCCGGGGTTGGGACGAAGAGGTACTTTGATACATGATCGGTGAGAACTCTATTAATCTCTTCAGGCATCCTCCGGTCATAACTCCTGAGTCCGGCTTCCACGTGTCCGATATCGATGTGTAATTTTGCTGCTGTCAGTGCTCCGGCAAGGACCGTGTTTGTATCTCCCTGAACCAGTACGACACCTGGCTTCTCCTGTTCGAACACCCTCTCCGTTCCTGTAAGAATTTTCGCGGTCTGTTCTCCGTGGGTGCCTGAGCCGACATCCAGGTTGAACTCGGGTAGGGGTAGTTCCAACTCCTCAAAAAATATTTTGTCCATATCATATGAGTAGTGCTGCCCGGAGTGAACAACAAAATAATCTTCCTGTCTTTCTCTTAGCAGCCTGATTATCGGGCTCATTTTGATTATCTCTGGCCGGGTTCCCAGAACAACAGCAATCATTCTTTCAACTCCATATACTATGTCTATTACAGGTACGGTTATGCGCGTTTCTCAACCTGTTGATGTGAATCTCCTGTCAATGTGGCATCACTATGGGAGGTTCACTGCGAAATTAGGTATACCCTCTCCTGCAGGCAAGTGACCTGTAGACTGGTTAGGTTAGTATCTGCTATCCGGTTGACTGCATTTACACGGTGAATGAGTTGCATGCTCATCGCCCACACCCCTTCTTTTGCTTGAAGATCTTGTCTTCCAAGCATAAAAGAATCGTTTATCGAGCGCAACTCCGGATGGACTCCTAATTGAGAAGATGCGGGAGCATTACTATCGGCAAGGGTTATTGCTTTGACCGGATTGATATAGTTATGCCCGAGACACCTCTTGAGAAACACGATCAAAAGGTATTTTATAATAAATACTGAAATATATCTCAACAAGACAAGTTATCCGGCATTCGCGTATGAAGGAACGGACGTGTTCCAACGCCTGTGGATAGATAGCATGAAGCGCAATCTGTTAATAATCACGCCCGATTTCCCTGATTCGACAGACACATATGTCGGTGGAATCTTTATAAAAAATTTTGTCGATACGATAAAACCTTATTTTCAAGAAATTGTCGTGGTGGCACCCGTTCTCTTTTCCGGGAAACTCATGCCAAACGACCGGTTCTGTAGAGACTATCATTATGATAACGTTTCAGTATTTTACCCTCGCTGTCTCTTCCTCCCGAGATGTCTCCATCTCCCGGGGATCACGAACAGATCAAAATTATCCTTTGACACCCGGCCATATGTCGTGGAGCGGCTGCTCAAAAAGATGGGAAAAAGATTTGACCTGATCCACGCCCACTTCACGTGGCCGTCGGCCTACATCGGTGTAACGCTGAAGGAAACATTGAAGATCCCGGTCATCACAACAGTCCACGAGAATCCTGCGTGGCTAGCTGAAGAAAACGATATAGATCACCCCCTGATTCAGAAAGCCTGGCTGAATTCGGATGCAATGCTGAGAGCGAACACGTACGACATATCCACCTTAAAAAACTACAACGAGAGGGTCTTCCGGATCTCCAACGGATTCTCTACAATCTTCCGGCCGATGGACCGTGCGGCCTGCAAAACAGCGCTTGGGCTGCCGGAGGATCGACGCATTATTTTAGCTGTCGGGAACCTGGAGGTTATTAAAGGTCACCGTTATCTCCTGGAGGCAATCCATAATATCGTTCAAGAGCATCCGGACCTGCTCTGTGTCATTGTCGGCAGCGGACCACAGAGAGCAGCACTGGAGAGGCAGATTACTGATGAAGGTCTGTCTGAACACGTAAAGCTGGTAGGAAACAGACCTCACGGTGAGATACCGCTCTGGATGAACGCATGCGACCTCTTTGTACTCCCAAGTTTAAACGAGAGTTTCGGGATTGTCCAGATTGAAGCCATGGCCTGTGGAAAACCCGTTATTGCAACAAATACTCCCGGAAGCAGGGAAGTCATTGTCTCCGATAAATACGGGCTGTTCTGTCAGCCCGGGAATGGAGAAGATCTCGCAGAGAAGATCCTTATCGGGCTACAGAAAGACTGGAACCGTGAGGAGATCCTGCAATTCGCGGAGAAGTATTCATGGGACAGGGTAGCCGGAGAGATCCTTCTGCTCTACGACACGACAATCCGTGAATGGCACGGGTTGGGTAAAGCCACAGAGGAGATAATTTCGACTATCCCAACCAGATCTTCAAGCCATCCCTGAACTATTCAGGGATTGATACAAACACAGTAATCTCACCTCTTCCTTCCCCCAGTTATACCGCTCAAGAACCGCCCTCCGGCCGTTCTCCCCCATCCACCGCGCCTCGTCCGGATGCTCCATCAGGTAAATGATCGCCTCAGCGATCGCATCCGGGTCCGTCGGGTCGACCAGCACCCCGCACTCTGCCCCGCCGACCACCTTCCGGATCTCCGGGAAGTCGCTCGCAACGACGGGGAGACCGCAGAGCATGTAGTCGAAGAGCTTGTTCGGGAGGCCGATGTAGGCGTTGTAGTAGTCGGGCTGGAAGACAAGGAGGCCGATGCTCCCCGCGCGCAGGGTCTCGTACATCTGCCGGTAGGGAAGGTACCCCGTCAGCGTGATCTCCGGTCTCGGGTCCGTCCTCGCTGCAATCGCACCGATATCCTCACGGACGTTTCCGACAAGCGTCAGGGAGACATCGGGAAACTTCGCCGTTACCTTCGACAACGCCCGGATGCACTCCCGGATACCGTGAAACAGCTGCATGTTTCCGGCCATGTAGACCACGTTCCGGCCACCCCTCGCCTGCGGAGCCGGTGGTGCTGAGCCGGCGACCGAAAAGTTTGATATTATCACGGGTTCTGTCCCGTTTCCCCTGAACCGCTCCGCGACGCTCTCGCTGACCGCAATCTTCGCATCGGCAAACCGTGAGAGCAGGAGTTCCACCGGGGAGAGCAGGGACTCAAGAAACCCTGTGAGGACAGCCGCGTTCGGGAAGCCGAGGTCGAACGGTATCTCGCTCGGCCAGTGCTCGTGGATATCGTAGACGACCTTCCGGCCTTTCACCGCCTTCAGCAGGAGCGCCACAAGGAGAGCGTCCGGCTCATGGCAGTGGATGACATCGCATTCATGGTCGAGGCTCGCCCGAAACGCCCTCCAGAGCGTCACCGGGTGAAGGAGGGTTGATGCGGGTTTCCGGACGGTGACGACCCGCACGCCCCCACTCTCCTCGACACCCCTGTTCTCCGAAGGGGCGATTATCGTGACATTATGCTCCTTTGCAAGGCTCTTCGCCTCTTTCTCGAATATCCGCCCGTCGTGGGGCCGGTGGGTTGTGGTGAGCATGCAGATATGCATAGGCCGGAATTCAGGCCTCCCTGCCCGGGACCTTCCCCCCGGGTATCCTCGGGCACGAATGAGAGGGGCTGAACGGCTTCCCTTTTAGGAGTGGAATATTTATAATTATCTTCAAATGGATTCCGGTGCCGTCGGGCGCGGGAGACGGAGATGGCCCCCGGCGTATCACCGTCATCTATCCCCGCAGAACTGGTGAACAACCGGCAGCCTCCCGGGACAGCATGAGCGGCGCCCATCCGCGCCGGTCCTCCGGGCTCCTCCCGGGGGTGCGCAAAGATTGATATATCGATGTGGCATTCATCAACCCCGGTCGCATGAAGGTCGCGCTCATCACCAACTACTGGAAAGAGAGCCAGGGCGGCGGCATCAGGGTATACCTGCAGAACCTGGTCCGGGAACTGGCTGCGCGCGGCGCCGATGTGCGGGTCATATTCAGGGGGGGGCGCGATCCCGATGAAGTCTGCATC
>JAENZA010000069.1 GCA_016841485.1 Methanobacteriota archaeon | reverse complement strand
AGACTAGGCCCTGAACCTAGCGCCTTTGACCTGGCTCGGCAACCCTCGCGCCTTACTCTATACGCAGTTCCTGAAAATAAATGTGTTTATCAGGCTTCGGGATGTTCTTTCTTCCCGTTCCTGGTTTTTTCCATTTCAAGCTCCCTCAGCTCTGTCCGCCGGATTTTTCCGGAGATGGTTTTTGGGAGTGAATCGACAAACTCCACGGCACGCGGATACTTGTAGGGAGCGGTCACGTGCTTCACGTGGTTCTGGAGTTCCTTCACCAGTTTTTCCGAAGGCGTGTAGCTGGGGGTAAGGACGATGAAGGCCTTGACAATCTGACCGCGGATCATATCCGGTATCCCGATGACAGCCGCCTCCTGGACCGACGGGTGTTCGATGAGGGCGCTCTCCACTTCGAAGGGTCCGATACGGTAGCCGGAGGCCTTGATCACATCGTCATCGCGGCCGACGAACCAGAAATACCCGTCCTCGTCACGGTACGCCCTATCCCCGGTGTAGTAGTAACCGTCGCTGAACGAGTGTTTATTCTCCTCTTCATTGTCGAGATATTCCATGAAGAGGCCGACCGGTCGGGGGTCGGTCTTGATGGCGATGTGCCCCTCTTCATTCGGCTTTGCAGGATTGCCTTTTTCGTCCAGCACGTCCACCTGCCATCCGGGAGCGGGCAGTCCCATCGAACCGGGCTTGACCTTCATGCAGGGGAAGGTGCCGATACAGAGCACCGTCTCCGTCTGCCCGTAGCCCTCATAGATGGTAAGCCCCGTCGCATCCTCCCAGACCTTGATGACCTCGGGATTGAGCGGTTCTCCGGCACTGCAGCAGTGGCGAAGTTCGGAGAAGTCGTACTTCTCGAGATCAGCAAGAATCAGCATGCGGTAGATGGTGGGGGGTACGCAGAACGTGGTGACGCCATATTTTTCCATCAGGGGGAGGAGTTCGGTGGCATTGAACTTGCCCCTGATATCATAGACAAAGATGGCAGCGCCTTCTATCCACTGCCCGAAGAGTTTGCCCCAGGCACTCTTTCCCCATCCGGTGTCAGCCACCGTGAAGTGGAGATCGGTACTCCTCACATCATGCCAGAACCGTCCGGTCACGATATGGCCGAGGGCATACCCGTGATCATGCAGCACCATCTTCGGTTCGCCGGTGGTCCCGGAGGTGAAGAACATCAGCATCGGGTCGGTGAGTCTGGTGCGTGCCATGCCATGGAGAGGTATCAGTTTGCTTGATACCGGTGCGGGCCAGGCGAGTTCGACGGGGTAGCTGATCCATCCGTCACGCTCTCCGTCGATGAGGAACCGGGAATTAAGCGAGGGGCAATCCTCGAAGATCGCATCCACCTTGTCGGCGTTCTCCGCGTCGGTGATGACCATTTTTATGTCGGCGGCGTCAATCCGGTATTTCAGGTCCTTTTCGGTGAGCATCGTGGGTGCCGGGCAGTAGGTGATCCCCATCTTGATGAGGCCGAGAACGGTGATCCACCATTCCGGCACCCTGGGGAGCATGATCAGGACCTTCTCGCCCTTGGCAGGACCGTATTTGATGAACATGTTGGCGACCTGGTTCGAGAGGCGGGAGAGATCACGGAAGGTGAACTTCTTCTCGTTGCCTTTCTGGTCCACCCAGATCATCGCGATTTTGTTCCGGTCCTTTTTTGCCCACGCATCGACGACGTCAAACCCGAAGTTGAAATATTCGGGTGCATCGATGGCGAAGGACCGGTATGTCTCCTCATAATCCGCCATATTGGGAAGACCGGCAGTATCGTCGTCTGTGGTGATTGTAAGGGGGAGTGATCCGCTTCCGTTGAGTGATGCAAACTTGGTGGTGCAGACATCATTAATCCATTCTGAACGGGACAATCCCTGATTTTTGCATTCAGAATCAATTTTTTGGACAAGCAGATCATCCATCGTTATGGAATAGCGCACCATGCAATGAAATATTGGTGCAAAATATGATAAATAATTTGGCATGTGGTGCACCCGCACCGTGCCGGAAAAAATATTATTCGTTCTGTATTCTTTTTAATTCCTGGTCCCGGAGAACATTCCGTTTGATCTTGCCGGAGAGTGTCTTCGGGAGTTCATCGACAAATTCGATGATGCGCGGATATTTGTAGGGTGCGGTCACCCGCTTGACATAATTCTGGAGCTCTTTTATCAGCGATTCAGACCCCTCGAACCCGGGACTCAGGACGACAAATGCCTTGACCACCATTCCCCGGATTCGGTCAGGGGATCCCACCACGGCTGATTCCTGCACGGCCGGATGTTCGAGAAGCGCGCTTTCCACCTCAAAGGGTCCGATACGGTAGCCGGAACTTTTTATCACATCATCATCCCGTCCGACAAACCAGTAGTATCCGTCATCGTCCCGGTATGCCTTGTCGCCGGTGAAATAGTATCCATCGACAAAGGATTCCGCATTCGCCTCCTTATTGTTCAGGTATTCGACGATCAGACCGACGGGCCGTGGATTGAGCGAGATGGCGATCCTGCCTTCTTCATAGTTTTTCACGGAATTTCCTTCGTCATCCAGGAGTTTGATGTGCCATCCGGGCATCGGTTTTCCCATGGAGCCGGGTTTTTGTTCGATACAGGGGAAGGAGGCGATGGCGCAGCAGGTCTCGGTCTGACCATAGCCTTCGTAGATGGTGTGGCCGGTTCCTTCCTCCCAGACCTTGATGACTTCCGGATTGAGGGGTTCACCGGCACTGCAGCAGTGGCGAAGCTCGGCAAGGTCATATTTTGCGAGATCTGCGAGGATGAGCATCCGGTAGACCGTCGGCGGACAGCAGAAGGTCGTGACCTCGTATTTCTCGATGAGAGGGAGAAGTTCGGTCGCCTTGAAGCGTCCCCAGACATCATAGATGAGCAGGCAGGAGCCCTGGATCCACTGGCCGAAGATCTTTCCCCACCCGCATTTTGCCCACCCGGTATCGGAATAGGTAAAGTGCACATCATTTTCCCGTACATCCTGCCACAACCGTGCAGTTACGATATGGCCAAGCGCATGGGCATTGTTATGCAGCACCATCTTCGGTTCTCCGGTGGTGCCGGAGGTGAAATAGATCAGCATCGGGTCGGTTGAACGGGTCCTGTTCTCAGTGGGCATGCTGACCTTTCGATGGGAGACCGGTGCGGGGAAGAGCAGCTCCATCGGGTAGCTGGCCCATCCCTGCAGCTCCCCGTCGATGAGCATCCTGTTCTGGAGTGACGGGCATGCCTCGCAGATATCATCGAATTTTCCGGAATTTTCCATATCCGTGATGACCATCTTGAATTTTCCGGCGTTGATCCGGTATTTGATGTCCTTCGAGGTCAGGAGCGTCGGGCAGGGGCAGACGACCGCGCCGAGTTTGATGATGGCAATGACAAAGATCCACCATTCCGGGACGCGGGGAAGCATCAGCATGATGCGGTCACCCTTATTGATCCCGAATTTCAGCAGAATATTTGCCGCCTGGTTTGAGTGATTCATCAGATCCCGGAAGGTGAACTTCTTTTCGTCCCCTTCCTGGTTCACCCAGATCATCGCAAGTTTATTGCGGTCCTTTTTCGCCCATGCATCGATGACGTCATAGCCGAAATTGAAGTATTCAGGGACATCGATGGAGAATGTCCTGAACGCCTCGTCATAATCGGTCAGGTTATGTTCGCAGTCAGGCATAGAATCAACAGATATTGATCATCAAGGGGTATATGCATTGCCGCCTTCACTTGCATCAGCATCTGTCGGGAACCTCGATTTTTGGTGCAGCGCGCAGGAGGCGTGGTGCAGGATAAAAACAGGGCATCAATATCAGAGTCGTTACCAGAAGCGGTGTGTCTTGATGTAATTTCGTTCCGCTTTGAGGATCTCCCGATAGAAATCATCCCCTTCGGCCATGGTCGCGATGATACGTGACGCGGTGTCGGGCCCGACGCCACGTGCACTCAGGGCGATGATGGCGATCTTTCCGCTGGAAAGCACGATGTTGGCATTTTTCAGGAGCTTTCTCTCCACCGCACGGTCCTCGTCGGTCTTCACGGATTTTTTCACCACAGGGAGGAGTTCTTCATCCCATGGCTTCAGGGCGGCGATCAGGCGGGCACCGCATACCGGGCATTGCGGTGACTCCGTGATCCTGCAGACGCGGGTCCGTGACTTCCATTTTCTGCAGTGCATGCAGAAGAGCACCACTTCCTCCTCGCTGAGGCGTTTTCGGATGGTTGCAAGGACTGCCTGATCGGTCGTGGGGGGCGGAATCAGGTCCCGTGACGAGCTCAGGCCCTCACTGCCGAGAGGGGAGAGGGGAGCGATCTTCAATGTTACCTCCCCGGACCGGATATCTTCAACGAGCCGTCGTGCACCATCGGTATCCATGATCGTGGAGAACAGTTCACGGTAGGTCTCTTTCTGGATGGCGGTCCCCTCGAAGAGATCGAGGAGGCGGTGAATGCTGATGCGTTCGTAGTCCGCATCGGCGTCGATGGCGCCGAACTTCTTGGCGATCTGGACGATCTTCCACTTGAATATCGCCGTGCGTTTCATCGCAATGCTCAGGATGCCCTCGATATGGGCCGGTTCAAGGGTTTCGAGGAGTTCGAGAATATGGGACGCCCGGATGGACGAAGGCAGGCGAAATACTATCCGGTAGGCGCTCACCTCTATCCCCACCGATGAGCCGGACCTTGCGGAGAGAAGTACGGAGATGACCCGTGCCAGGGCCTCGTTTGCCTTGTGGCCGCCGCAGATATTGAGGATGACGCCCTCGTCAAAGTGTTCAAGGGTCACCATGGTATCGGATGCAACCGTGTACCCCTTCTCTTCCATTGCGGTGAGAAATCCGGAGAGATACCGGACGGAAGCAGAATCGGCCCCATAATCCTTAAAAGCCTTTGTTCGCCTGAGCCTGCCGGATTCCTGGGCAACGGCATAGGGCACCGGTATCTGTTCCCCTTCCCATGAGGGCAGTTCTCCCCGTATCCTGTGGGCGGGTTCGACCTGGATCTTCCCGTCCTCGAGGTTGATCACCTGCCATGCCTGCCCTTTGGTGATGAATACCGCACCGGTATGGATCCACCCCACCACAAACGATTCGTCGAGGCTCCCGACCGTGCGCCGGGAGACGATATCGAAGACCTGCACCTTGCGTTCATCGGGGATCATGGAGAGGTTGGCATACATGTAGGTCCGGCACCTGCCGGTGCGCGAGACGACCTCATCTTCAAGCCAGAGGAGCCGGTGGGAGGCCATCTGCAAACAGATCTCCCGGACCATGGAGGAGTACCCGGCAAAACATGCACTCCGGGCAACGATCTCCTCGATCATGGGGATGGAGATGTCTCCGTACTCCATAGCAAGACCTGCGATCTGGTTTGCCATCACATCCCCTGCTCCCCTGATGACCTGGATGTCTTCCGAGGCGTTCTGCTTCGCCCGGCTGCTGATGACGAGCGACTCGAGCAGGTCGTCGAAGCCGGTGGCAAGGATGGTCCCTTCGGAGACCGTGTGCAGGCGGTGGCCGGCCCTGCCGACGCGCTGGAGCAGGCGCGAGACCTCGCGAGGGCTGCCGAACTGGAGGACATGCCCGATATGCCCGATGTCTATCCCCAGTTCCATCGATGAGGTGCAGATGAGGGTCTTTATCTTCCCCTCCCTGAACCGGTCCTCCGCATCGATTCTCACCTCTTTGGAGAGGGAGCCGTGATGCACCTCCACGTCCCCCCGGTCATAGAGCTGGTGCCCGAGGGCTTCTGCCGTTGAGCGTGTATTGACGAAGAGAAGAGTCGAGTAATCGGCGCTGATGCTGCGGTCGATGACTTTGGTCTGCTGGCCAAACTCCTCCCCCGCGAACCGGACGGCGAGTTTCATGTGCGGGGCCGAGGGGATGTCGATGATCCGGGATGGGCGATTCCCGCAGAGAAACGCCGTCACATCCCCGGGATTTCCCACGGTTGCCGAGAGGCCGATGCGCTGAAACTCTCCCGAATATGGGATGAGGCGTTCGAGGGCGACCGAAAGCTGCGCTCCGCGTTTGCTTCCTGCAAGCTCGTGAATCTCATCGACGATGACATAGCGGATATTTTTCAGGTGCTCGCGCAGACGTTTTCCCAGGAAGAGCGCCTGGAGGGTCTCGGGAGTGGTGATGAGAAGATCGGGGGGGTTGAGTGCCTGTTTTCTCCGCTCGGACTGGGGGGTGTCGCCGTGGCGGACCCCGACGGTGAGCCCGAGCTCATGGCACCACCAGGTCAGGCGCCCGAGAATATCGCGGTTCAGCGACCGCAGGGGGGTGATGTAGATGGCCTTGAATCCCGGACCGGTAAGTCCGCACATCCGGTCAAAGATCGGCAGCATGGCGCTCTCGGTCTTTCCCGTGCCGGTCGGAGCGATGAGCAGCAGGTGGCTCCCGTCGAGAACGGCAGGGATGGCGGCCTCCTGGGTCTCGGAGAGTGCATCGAATTCCCGTTTTTTCACCAGTTCCCGGATCTCGGGAGAGAGCAGGTCAAGGGCGCTCATCGTTGATCAGGGCCTCCAGGGTGTTGATATAGGTGCCGTCATCAAGGAACACCTCGGCATCAGCGGTATCCAGACAGCGGGCGATGGGGGAGAGTCCGCTGTCCGGAAGCGTGCGGACATCGAGTCCTCCGGCATATTCGAAGAACGCGGGCACAAAAAGCACACGGGTCGGGGCGTAGGGGGGTGAGAGGGCACTGAGGCATTCGTTTCTCAGCGTCCCCATCACATAGGCGGGATGGGACCTGAGCGAGCACCCCACCTCGTCGTACAGGTGGAGCACCGGGTGGTGGTGACCGACGATGCAGAGGTGCCCGAGAAGGTCGGGGGCCGGATAGGTATGCCCGTGGAGCACCCCGACACCGTCTATCAGTATCCCGTCCCGGGGAAGAATTTCCTCTTTTTCAAGGAACCGCTCAATCCCGCCGTCATGGTTTCCCGGGGCGAGACGGAGGGGAACATGATCCCGCAGGGTCTCTATGACCCGGGGAAGTTCTGCATATTCCTGCCTGCTCGTCATGGGTATGGCATGTTTGAAGTCCCCCAGGATGATGAGCATGTCCGGGCTGGTCTTCTCGATGCAGGAGATGATGCGGTCGAGACGCCGGTCGGTATTGCTTGGGATGTGCACGCCGCGGCGTCCGAATTCCGTCTCCGCTCCGAAATGCGTGTCGGCAATGAAAAGAAGACGATGCTCCCTTTCGAGAAAGAGGGCAGGTCCTTCCGGCAGAAATACAGGGTTCATGACCAGGGGTGTACAATCACAGGATCCGGAGTCGTCCGGGTTGCGGGCAGTAGCAGTCGCCCTCTTCGATCAGGTGGGTGATACAGGCGTTGGCGGAGGAGGGGGGGATCCCCTGTTCCGAGAGGATCTCAATGACGTTCGCCGCATCCGCACCCATCCGGCCTTCACTTGCCGTGCTGATGGCATCGATTGCGGCATCGATATGCTCTGGCAAAGGAGCGGCGGCCGACCACTCCGTGGGATCGACGCTGGAGAGTGCCTGTTCGATGGCGGCAGTCAGGCTGGCGGTGGCG
>JAENZA010000285.1 GCA_016841485.1 Methanobacteriota archaeon | reverse complement strand
CGCGACCGCGACCACCACGGCAACCCCGACCCAGTCCCCCGGATTCGGAGCACTCGTTGCTCTGGCCGGCCTTGGTGCGGTTGCCTTCCTGGTCCTGCGTCGGGACTAAACCCTAACTAACCCTATTTTTTTATTTCAGTCGGTTTTGTTGAGCGTTTTTTGGGTACGGGACGTTTTCCCGGGTTTTGGCTGGAAGATCTTTTGAATCTCCCGGATTTCACCCTGAAAAGCGCTGAAGAGACCTGGGTCATGTGCTCAACCGTGGTTTCGTCGTGTCTCGGCCGCGAATTTGCTGTAGATATCGTGTCTGGCCGGAGGGCAGGACCCGAGAAGCTGCATTCAGATCCCCGCCCGGGTCTATACGGCTCCGGGAAAGAAGCAGCGCCGTTGCTGGCATGCCTTGTGATGACCTTCCTGAATGGAGCAGGGGTACCCCCGCAAGCGCCCCCTATTGGTGCAACTGCCGGTCTAGAGGATCCTGTCGGGAAAATGCCGCTGTGGGTCTTTTAAATGATCACGCTATCGGTGATCCAGCTGTTCCTGGTGATCCCGAGGGGGGATTGAGGATGGCATCGATCAATTTGTCGGGGCTGATGGTGGGGAGGGGCGGAAAATGGATTTGTCGAATGGAGATAAAAACAGGTTGTCTGTCTGGGCATCCGGAGCGGGTGCAACCGTCAGGCGCGGGTTTCCTTCTTCCGGCGCTCCAGGATACCTGCAACAACTGTATCGAGATCCTTCTCAAGCCAGGTTTTGCGCTCTTTGGTGTAATCCACGCTTCCATGGGAGTAACTCTTGATGAATCGTATCGCATCTGCAGGTCCGAGATTCTTCACCAGCGCTTCGAACCCCCTGATCCGGATCTCACTGAGTGTCTTTACTTCCATTGACTGTCACCTCCATGAGCCGCTGCACAGTTTTTTTTACAAAGAATGCAGGCAGAAGGCCTCTCTACCACCCGCTCACGCCACGCCTTCGGAGACCCGGACCCTGCCGATGATCAGGTCTTCCTCCGGGGGAACCCC
>JAENZA010000068.1 GCA_016841485.1 Methanobacteriota archaeon | reverse complement strand
GACTCCCGGCGTTCCCTGCCGCAGCATGAAGTGCCCGAAGTGCGACGTCCCCCTTATGGGGGAGTAGGACCGGCAGCAGTCGTTTGCCCGACCGCCCCTACGTAAGGGCATTCCACGACCAGCTCATGCTGTCTCACCCGGGTTATGTGCAAAACCACAGAGGGTTTCCATAGGTCGTCCCCCCGATTATTTTTACATTTAAGCACCGTATGCCAGAGCCCCCGGCGTTGTCTTGGCGAGCACGATCCAGAAGCACCCGTCCCCGGAAATGATCTCGTACTCAGGGACGCCGATCTCCTCCAGCATTGTACGGAAGCGGTCAATATTCTCCGGTGACATGCGTTTTTTATTCTTCATTTCCCATTCGGGGTACTTCTTGATCATCGTCGCCGAGACCGACGCAAAGAGCTCCTTATTTCCAAACCCGCCACCGATACAGGTCTTTCCGCCGGGCCGTAGGACCCGGTAAATTTCCCGGAAAGCGGTGCGGATTTCGTCCCAGAAGAACATCGACCCCCTGCTGATGATCAGGTCGGCGCTGTCGTCGGGGAGCGGGATCGCGTGCACGTCCCCGCAGAGAAGCTCGATGCGGCCCGCAAGCCCGGCATCCGCTATATTACGCGCCGCGGTCTCCTGCATCTCAGCCGAATTATCGAGGGCGATCACCCGGAGATCCGACTGCCGGGCAATCGCGATCGCAAGGGAGGCAGGCCCGCTCCCGATATCGATACAGACGCCGCCGGTAATCCCAAACCGATCGAGAACATTCTTTGCGATGACCGGGTATATGGGTGCAAAGATCGTCTTTGCTATCTCATCCATGTTGCCTGCGCCTTTTTTGCCGCGTTTCTTCCTGTCCGTTTTGCCGGATATGTTCGTTTCCTGTGGCATATCGATGACCTCCGCTCCTCCGGGAGAGTGATTAGTATGGGACGATTACGTCGTTCGTACCTAAATAGATGGCACTCGCGGGTTTTCGGGCATAGCTCTTCTATTGCCGGATGGTCGCAACATTAGTATATCCTCGTAACCTATCTGGACATTATTATGAAGACGGGAGAGGGTGCCAGGTATGAGGGACTGATTTACGATAGCTTCATTCTTCTCCTCTCTCTCCTGTCAGTCGCCAATCTTGCCATATCCGTTCTCTCGTTGTTTCAGCCCGATATCGTGGAAGTGGTCGTTGCGATCAATCTGTTTCTCAGTGTGGTCTTTTTTGGGGATTTTTTGTACAGGTTCGTTACGGCCGATGCAAAGGTGGAGTACCTCATCCGCAACGGCGGGTGGGCCGACCTCCTCTCATCTGTTCCGCTCACGGGCATGAAGGTATTCCGGATCTACCGGATTGTGGACGTGGGAATGAGATCCCGCAAGTTCAAGGCTGAGAGGATGGCTGATGAACTCTCGGTGAACCGGGCGCATGCCGCCCTCTTCAGCATCATCATCTGGATCATCCTGATCACTGAAGTCGCATCGATCCTCATCCTGCACGTGGAACGGTATGCGGCAGAGGCCTCCATTCTCAGCGCCGGTGATGCCATCTGGTGGTCGGTGGTGACGATCACCACGGTGGGGTACGGCGATCTCTACCCGGTCACCTCTGCGGGCCGCATCATCGCCGTGGTCCTGATGATATCAGGCGTGGGAGTCTTTGCAACCCTTGCCGGGTTCCTCTCCACCAGGCTGGTTACCCCGAAAGATACGAAAGACGAATCGCCCGACGATACGCCTGATGGCGATGGATCAAACCTCGGCGATATTGGGGACCGGCTCGATGCACAGCAGGAGATGATGGCCGCCATCCTCCGACAGGTTGAGCGGGCTGATTAGAGAGCAGACTCCAGTACGGTACCCCCGGATGATAGATAATGCACGGGACCACTGCCCGTGAATCACAGGCCATCCTGAACCTTCCTTAAGTTTCATATTTGTCAGCGTTATTGCCACCGGAATGTCTATTCCTGCTCTGCAGCAAAGAAAGAGCCTATCGCGGGAAGAAATCTTTCGAACCCTCCCAAACGATAATCCGCCCAAATGCTTATCAGCCACCGGTGTGATACTCGGCCGGTAAACGATATGCCCGATATTCCACCCGGGGAGGGACACCAGCGGCACGGCAATCCGCCGTCAAAGTGTATCTGCCCCCAGTGCGGCTACAAGGCCGACAAGAGCCCGGCGGTTCCCTGCTGGAGTATGCGATGCCCAAAATGTGAGACCACGATGGTCGGGGGCTGAACGGACCGGCGCGGATGCCGCCTGCCGGCAAGCAGAGGCCCGACCCCCAAAAATCATCTCATCGTGAGCAGTTGCCATTGATCGTCCGCTTCTCACTCATTTTCGCTCATACACATCGCTGGTAAACTACCTGTTTTTTCCGCATCCCCCGGCTATGGAATAGCTATTTTGAGAGGAAAGGAAAAGACTCCCTCAATGACGGGGAAGAACAGAAGAATGTGGCTTGTGTCACTCGGCATCGTATGCCTCGCGGTGATCCTTGCGGCCGGATGTCATATTCGTCCGTCCTGCCGATGCCCGAGGGGATGGAGGTGTCCCTCGAACCGGCCTCCTTCATGACCTACCCGCATGAGACCTACTACGCGGAAGTCCTTGTGCAGACGACGCCCGCCACCCCGCCGGGGAAGTACACCTTCCGGTTTCAGGAGCAGTGGGACGGATCGTTCTACGGGGAAGGGTGGTTCGAGGTCATTGTGACCGGGTAAGATACTCTCATCCAAAATACCGAAACGACGCATCCGGCCGGTAGGATCCGTGGGTACCTCCGGATGCGTCATCACTACTGTTGCCTGTCTTCTCCTTTCCCGCGTCCCCATATCCGGGCAGGTATCAGGCCATCGGGTCCGACATCCGCCCCATGAAGAGGATAGCGCCGGTTTCGTCGTCTGTTATCAGGAAGATAAACGGATGGTCCGCCCTAAAGACGGGGACCGGTTCTTCCTCCACCACTGCCTTTAATTGCACGACAACAGCGGTGGCGGCGGCGGCCTCGGTCCCTTCCTCGCCCACGTCCACAAAGGCCTTGTGGATGACATCGCTGATGTAGAGCATGGTGGTGCCGTCCATGCCGGAGAGATCAGCGTCAAAACCAAACGCGGTCGGCATCCCCATCGCTGAGAGGGTTTCCGGCAGGAAATAGGTGGTCTCGAGGGTGAACTTCGGGAAGAAGACCTTCACCCGCTCTGTTTCCATCGATGCAATCGCATCCCCGAGCTCTTCGGTGCCAAGGGCGGTTGCCGCCGGTGAGATGTCGTCACCTTTCGGGAGGAGAACAAGCATGGAGAGGGCCTTCCCGCTTTCATGTTCATACGGCATACCGAGAATCTGCAGGTCATCCGTCTCGGCATAGGAGTAGAGGGCGTCTTCATCGGTCCTCTGCATCATATCCACGGTGACGGACCCGCCCTGTTCCGTACGGAACGGAGCCGGGTGGGTTTCATTCTCATCAAACTGCAGCACCCACGTCCCCTTGAAGTAGACCGCGTTGGTGATCACGAGGCGGGTAAGCGGGTTGATGACTCCCGCGGGGATGAGGTCCTGTATCCGTTCCCCGGTCTGGTCCTCCACCCACCGGTTGATCGTCTGCCGCGACTCCTCGGGTGCAGAGATAAAGTCCAGATTCATGACCTCCGCTGCGTAGGAGCGTTCTGCGGTTTCGATATACTCCGGGAGGAACGGATAGGTCTCTTCCGCCCAGAGGGCATTTGCGGTACTGAGGGTGTATGCGGCATCAGGGCGGTTCAGCCCTGCAATGAGGCCTGCGTAGCCTTCCTGCCGGACGGTATCATCCGCGGGGAAATGAAAGACCGACTGTATTTCATCCGCGGTCTTCCCCTCTGCACCTTCGTATGTCAGCGCAAGAGCGGTCGAGATACTGTAGGGCGAGAAGAAGATGTTTTGATCCGCATACTGTTCATAACTGCTGAGCGTATGAAACAGATCATACGCAAAGAGGTTGTTTGCCGCGACCACATCTTCCACGCTTCCCGTGGCCGCCGGGGTGACGACCGGCGTGGTGACCGGAGGTTCGACCGGACCATCCTCCGGTGCAGTGCACCCTGCCAAAAAGGTGCAGGCAAGGATGATGCATGCTGCAGCCCCGACAAGGAATGCCTGTTTCTTCATGCAGATTAGTCATTTTGGATTTTATATATTTATGGCGATGATTTCGGATTTTTCCGCAGTTATGTAAGGTGGTTCCGAGAGGGAGGCAGGGGAAGATGAAGACACCGGCCATCTTCAGGCCGGGAGAGGACATGAGAACAATCAATCCATCCCGGCGACGTCTGCTCCGCACGAGAGCCATGCATGCCGTGCTACATCCACACCTGCTCTCTTGTGCATTCGCTTTCACGACAAACCTTAAATACCACCAGAAGAGGTAAGCACTTCTTAATGGCGGCAGAACCCGACGACCCCGCGGGGGCCAGGCAGACCGGAGAGATTGAGCAGCTGAAACGGGAACTCGAAGAGATGACGCATCTCGCCGACGAGCGCCTCGAACAGTTGAAATATCTTCAGGCCGAGTTCGA
The DNA here is from genome assembly GCA_016841485.1 of Methanobacteriota archaeon. Taxonomy (GTDB): domain Archaea; phylum Halobacteriota; class Methanomicrobia; order Methanomicrobiales; family Methanomicrobiaceae; genus Methanovulcanius. The sequence goes on along the minus strand of JAENZA010000068.1, from coordinate 3,068 downwards.
CAATTTTCGTAAATGGTCGGAAAAAGAGAAGGGTTCGATGGCAACCCGTGCAAACGAGGCCCTGATCAAAGACCTTCTGGTCATCCTTGACGATTTTGAGCAGGCGCTCCCGTCGCTCGGCGAGGAGGAGAACCGGGAAGGGGTCGGCATGGTCTACCGGAAGATGCAAAAGATCCTCGCGGCGTACGGGCTCGAACCAATCGTTTGCATGGGAAAGAAGGTCGACCCTACGCTCCATGACGTCCTCTGCAAAGAGCAGTGCGAAGGGGAGCCGGGCACCATCGTCGGGGAGATCGAAAAGGGCTACCGCCTGAAATCGAAAGTGATCCGGCCATCGAAGGTGATGGTCGCAGAGAATGCATCCGGAGAAGAAGGTGAGGACAATGGGTAAAGAGAAGATCATAGGAATTGACCTGGGAACATCCAACAGCGAGGCCGCGGTGATGATGGGCGGAAAGCCCACCATCATCCCCTCGGCGGAGGGGGCGACGGTCGCAGGGAAGATGTTTCCTTCGTATATCGCATTTACGGCGGACGGCCAGCTGCTTGTCGGAGAGCCGGCCCGCCGGCAGGCGGTGAGCAACCCCGAAGGGACCGTTACGGCGGCAAAGCGAAAGATCGGCACCAGCCACATCTATCATGTCGGCGGCAAGGACTACACGCCCCAGCAGATCTCGGCGTTTCTGCTCAAGAAGATCAAGAGAGATGCGGAGGCATTTCTGGGGGAGACCATCACCAAGGCGGTGATCACGGTCCCGGCGTACTTCAACGACAACCAGAGGACGGCAACGAAGGATGCAGGAAAGATCGCCGGTCTCGACGTCGTCCGGCTGGTAAACGAGCCCACCGCCGCTTCGATGGCCTACGGGCTTGACCGTGGCGGGGAATACAAGATCCTCGTCTTCGACCTCGGCGGCGGGACACTGGATGTGACGATCATGGAGTTCGGGGGCGGGACCTTCACGGTGCTTGCCACCTCCGGCGACACCCATCTCGGCGGGACGGACATGGACGATGCCGTCTTCGAATGGATCGCCTCAGAGTACCAGAAACAGGAGGGGGTTGATATCCGCAAGGATAAGATGGCCGTCAACCGGGTGAAAGAAGCAGCGGAGAAGGCAAAGATCGAGCTCTCGACCGTCCTTGAGACAGAGATCAACCTCCCCTATGTCTCCGCCACCCAGGAAGGGCCCAAACACCTCTCGATGAAACTGACGCGTGCAAAACTCGAACAGCTGATCGAACCGACCATCAAACGCTGCATCGGGCCGTTTGAACAGGCGCTCAAAGATGCCAAACTGACCAAGGACGACATACAGAAGGTCATCCTCGTCGGCGGTCCGACGCGGATGCCCGTGGTCCAGAAATTTATCGAGGACCATATCGGCAGAAAGGCGGAACGGGGCATCGACCCGATGGAATGTGTTGCCATCGGGGCGGCGATTCAGGGAGGAATCCTTGGAGGCGAGATCACCGACATGGTGCTCCTGGATGTCACCCCGCTCACGCTCGGCATCGAGACCCTCGGAGGGGTGCGGACCGAACTTATCGAGAGAAACACCACCATTCCCACCAAAAAGAGCCAGATATTCACCACCGCAGCAGACCTCCAGACCTCGGTGACTGTCCATGTGCTCCAGGGCGAACGGCCCATGGCAGCCGACAACGTGAGCCTCGGGCAGTTCAACCTGGTCGGCATCGCCCCAGCCCCGCGGGGCGTTCCCCAGATTGAGGTCACCTTTGATATCGACTCGTCCGGCATCCTCAATGTCTCCGCAAAGGACATCGGCACGGGCAAGGAGCAGAAGATGACGATCACCGCCTCGACGAAACTTGCAGAGAGCGATGTCGAGAAGATGGTGCATCAGGCGGAGGAGTACGAAGCGGAGGACCGGCGGCGAAAAGAGGAGGTTGAGATAAGAAACACCGCTGATTCTCTCGTCTACACGGCAGAAAAGACCATCGCCGAACTCTCCGAAAAACTGACCGCCGACCAGACCGGGAAGGTGAACGATGCAATAGCGGCGGTGAAGGCGGCTCTCGCCGAGAAGGATACGGAGACGATCAAGACCGAGACCGACCGCCTCAGAAACGCCCTCAGTGAAGCAGGCAGCGCCGTCTACCAGCAGACGGCACAGCAGCAGGCGCCGGGCCCGCAGGCAGGATATGCCGGCGGCGGGGAGACAGGAGAAGGGGAAAAGAGCGGCGAAGATGTCGTTGATGCCGATTTCGAGGTCCATGACGAGAAATAATTTTTTCAACGGATGAATGGACAAAAAGGATTATTACGAAACTCTCGGCGTCGGGCGCGATGCATCGCCGGATGAGATCAAAAAGGCATTCAGGCAGCTTGCCCGCAAATACCACCCGGACCTCAACAAGGGCAGCAAAGAGGCAGAAGCAAAATTCAAGGAGGTCAACGAAGCCTACCAGGTGCTCGGCGACCCGCAGAAGAGGGCAGAGTATGACCAGGCCGGGCATGCGGCGTTTTCGCCGGGAGACTTTGCCGGGTATACGGCCCCCAGTTATGACGACCTCTTCAGGGACTTTGGTCTGGGCGATATCTTCGATGTCTTTTCCGGCAGGACCGGGCGGCCGCGGAGCCGTGCGGGGGCGGACCTCAGGTACGACATCGCCATCTCCCTGATGGACGCATTTCATGGCATCAAAACCACCGTGGACGTGCCGCATGACTACGAGTGCACGACCTGCCACGGCACCGGCGGGCAGCCCGGGTTCATGCGGGACTGCCCCACCTGCCAGGGGACGGGCGAGATTCGCCGGGTGCAGCAGAGCGGCCAGCAGCAGGTAGTGATGATCAGCCCGTGCCCGGACTGCGGCGGACGCGGAACAATCATCGGAAAGGCCTGCGAGACCTGCGGGGGAAGAGGAACGATACGAAAGACCAGGCGCATCGATGTCTCGATTCCCCGTGGGGTCGGCGACGGCCAGTTTCTGCGGATCGCCGGCGAGGGCGAACCCGGCATGGACCGGGGCCCGACGGGCGACCTCTATATCGTCGTCCATGTGCATCCGCACCCATCCTTCGAGCGGCATGGTGCCGATCT
>JAENZA010000284.1 GCA_016841485.1 Methanobacteriota archaeon | reverse complement strand
AGCCTGGTCTACCCCCACCATAATATTTGAATATATCATTGTTATAGTTAATAAAAGTTGCTTGGGTTGATATTAGTTTTCCGGACGCCGTACGGTCTTCTAAACGTTATGTCAGATTTGTTCGGGATACGGGCCGCTGGTATCGCCGGTGGGGGCTGGATGGTGCGGTAACCGGGGTGGCGTGGGAAGGTGCGGTAACATCTTTGCACCGGCCCGCTCCGACCAACTGTAACCGGTGATTCTCTTCTTCAACTAGTAACCTGCAGGAGGTCGTCCTGACCGATTCGGATAGGGCTCGCCTCCGAACATTCATACGCATCAAAGCGATGCCAACCTGACAAACCCTGGCCCGGCAGGGGTAGGGGCGTTAACTGTCGGTGTATATCTATCCTGCAGCGACCGCCCAAGGCAGGCCTCCCGAAACTTCTTTAATGCGGGGAGGATTGCCTGTTCTGCAAGTGCAGGGAAGATGTTGCCGGTTGAACCGGCCGCGAGCGTCTCAACGCTCAAAAAAAAAGGGGTTAGTTGAGTACGTTGTACGTCTCAATGGCGGGCGGAACTGTCTTCTTGATCGGGTAGACAGCACCGGCAGCCGGCTGCAGGTTCACCGTGAACGGAGTGTTCGGGGTCGGGTTCTGGACGTGAATCTGGAGTTCGAACTGCTCGCCGGCTTCAAGGAGCAGGTTTTCGTCCCCCTGTTCGTTGTAAACCTCTATAACATCCCAGCAGTTGGTCGTATTGGCATTACCCCCGCTAGTGTACGGCACTACGACATGGTGCCCTTCATCCACGTACGTGACGACCATCTGCTCTACATCGAGCGACGTTCCGCCGGCGGTGTTCGCAACAATGCACCTAATGGAGGTCAGATGGCTATTGGTAGCGTCTCCTTCCCCGTAGACGTTACCGACGATCTCCATGCTGGAGCTGGCCTGCTGCACACCGGTGTGGACGACCTCCTGGCTCTTCTGAGTCGTGAAGAAGCCGGCGCCGAGCACCACGTACGAGAACACCGCGGCCACGACGA
>JAENZA010000283.1 GCA_016841485.1 Methanobacteriota archaeon | reverse complement strand
CCCGTGCCATCGCTATCGCCTCATCGACGGTCTCCCCGAAGGTGACGCAGCCGGGGAGTGTCGGCACGGTGACGGTATACCCGCCTTCCGGCTCTCTTCGGAGGAGGATACGATAATTCAGGTTTCTTATCAGATTGCACCCCTGCTCGTGATATACATTACCCGATGATGTATAAAGGGGGTATCCGTGCGGGTGTTACCCTGCTGTTGAGAACCACGAAGAGCACATTAACAGACGAGATGACCGGCCAGAATATGTTGGTCAAGTATTATCACGACAAAGAGAGATGCTATTCTATCGGTGAGATCATGAGGACGTTCACGGCTGTGCTCTACAGGGAAGAGGATATGTACGTCGCGGAGTGCCCGGAGGTCGGCACCGTCAGCCAGGGGAGGACGGTTGAAGAGGCGGTGGCCAACCTCAAGGAGGCTACGGAGTTATACTTAGAGGAATTCCCGCTGGAAGACGGGAGAAAGCCGATCATCACAACGTTCGAGGTGGCCGAGGGTGCCCGGGCTTAAACCCACCTCGGGCGAGACGGTGATCAAGATACTCTCGAAACAGTACGGATTCGTCGTAAGCGGGCAATCCGGGAGCCATGTTCGCCTTTCGAAGGCGACGCCCGATGGAAAGGTAGGTACGGTCGTTCCGTTGCACAACGAGTTGAAGATCGGTACACTTCGCAGCGTCCTGAAGCTGGCGAAGATCGATCCTGAGGATTTTGCCCGGTATCTTTGAGAGGGGCCTTCTCGGCTGGCCGCAGGCATTCCGCGTCGCTATTCAATCAGAGGCCACGGGTTCAAACCCCGCCCGGCCTTAGGGAGTTGAATCCTTCAGATTGGTGCTAAAACCCCCGTCTATCAGACAGTCGCCCTCCCCCACAACCCCAAAAACCGTCACGCTCGCCTCCTCCCCACAGGCCACCCGCCGAAAGGAGGCGAACGGGACGGTCCAGGCCCCCGCCCGGGTCCGGATCACCACCGCTCTCCCGGCAGGATTAACCGCCGCATGCCCCTCGATCGTCAATTCGG
>JAENZA010000282.1 GCA_016841485.1 Methanobacteriota archaeon | reverse complement strand
CGGCGCAATAACAATGACTTTTTTGAAGTACTGCTTTAACTCGGCAACCTGATACCTGACAAACGTCTCAGCGATAAAAGACTCATCTTCGTTGGGGTAGGAGGGAGTGAGGATAAGGAGGGTCTTATCCTTCAGGCCCACCGGAGAGTTATCTTTTTTATCTGTCATTGCAATCATCGATATTCAGACCGACCCTTTTCCCAATCCCTAAATACACGATCCCCTCTTCGCCCGCGAACAGATTCTTCCCGTCCACGATCACCGGCGAGGCCATCAGCCCTTCACCGTCTCCACAGAGAGGCGAACACCCTGCCTTCGTCGCAAGCGAGGGGCTTACGGGTTGTACACCTGCACCTTGGCCACGAGGTTTACGAACTCCCCGACGATCTTGATGGCGGGGGACTCCCCGGAGTCGTTGATGTTCTTCTTGTAAGCGAGGGCCATGATAATGATTTTGCCCCATAGAGGCGCTTGCTGACCTTTCGGATTCCCCTTTCGGCGAGGTTGGTGATGTACATCTTCATGAACTCGTTAATCTTACCGGAGGTTTCGATGAAGCGGTGAATGAAGCCGTCCGTTCTCGTGACCACGTAACCGGTAGGAGGGCCAGTGGATACGGTAGTCACGATGCACCACCTGGAGCAGAGGGGCAAGAGTACTGAACCTTGGGGTGCTCCTTCATCTCCACAACACTTTGAGGATAGTTCTCAATGAACCAGATCATGAACTTGGTTACATCGATCTTGTCTGTTAGCAATCGCTCCCGTTTTATCCTCCAGTTCTTCTTGCTCACAGAATCTCGAAGTATCTCCACCGCCCTGCCCTGCGCTGCATTGCCATCGGTAAAACTGTAGAGGAGGTCATAGGTTTCCTCAAGTTCGATGAAGTTCCCCATTGTCCCGACAAGAGATGAAACAAAGATGGACGGAGTCCCGAGCACCGCCGCTTCTGCCGCCGTCGTCCCCCCCTCCCCCACACAAAGCGTCGCGTAATACAACAAATCATGCAGCTTCTCCGGGGAGACCCGGATCTGGT
>JAENZA010000067.1 GCA_016841485.1 Methanobacteriota archaeon | reverse complement strand
AGATGCGACATCCTGCTGGTACATCTGTGCTCCTTTGTTATGAACGTTGCAGACCTGTCCCCTGCGGTCGTCCCGCGGCCCCGGTTCGCCGGCCGATCGGGCAATCACCCCGAGGGCCGTCCCGGTGAGGGGCGGGTGGACCGGCGGCACCGTGCACCTTATGCTCCGGCGGGATGAGGTAGCCACAGAGTAAGGGTATGCGAACGAGCCACCGGCTGCTGCTCCGGTTCTATCACGACCCCGGGTACGACTTCTCCCGGGTCGAGGTCGAGTACGTCGACCGGGGAGCGCCCGGCGACCGCTCGACGGTGCAGGGCGAGAGGGTCCTCGCGCTCGATGCGCAGTACCTGGAGGTGGACGCCGGGACCCATGTTGCCTGTATTCCGTATCACCGGGTCCGGCGGATTCTGTATGATGGTGAGGTTGTGTGGACAGTGGAACCTGAGAAGCACGGGGATGCCGGAGAGGCATGAGAATTCAGGCGCCATCTTTTTTACCGCGGACGATCCACATTATAAGGTATGCCCCAGTGGCTTAGCTGGCAGAGCGGCTGACTTGTAATCAGCAGGTCCCGAGTTCAAATCTCGGCTGGGGCTTCTTCTTTCTGTAAAAATGGGATTTATTGAATCGTAATCTTACATCAGGCTACAATTTGAGCCACTGCAAAGGATGAAGGCACGCTGCTTATGCTATTCTTAAGATAGCCATACGTCTCTCGCGATGCAAGCAACAATTATCTGGAAGAAATACGCCAATACAGATCCTATTTTGCCACTTTCTCCTCTATAATTAATTAAAAACATCTGTCCGGACAGTTGCGTCTGTGTTGGGACTGTTGCGAAAAAATGAGATGGAGTTGTGAGCGTGTTTATCCTGTCTTAGGTGAGGTGTCTGCTCACTCGACCTTTCGGACTAGAGCATCAAGCCCAGCATTACTTTCAGACGCTTACGGCATACACTCATACCAGACGTATCAGACCTCTCCCCTATGCCGCCTAACCTCATCTATTCACTCCTCTGCCAGCGAGAGACATTCACTGTCGCAGTGATGCCCGAAGAATGCCTCATGCCAGCCCTCGCCCTTCACTCATACGAGTGAAAGAGCCTGCTTGATACATGGCAGACCGTACTTTCATCCTCACCTTCACGAAGAGACCGGTCAGGTTGAGGTGGCAGTCGTCAGTGATGTGAGTGAGGCAGTCGAGAGGGTCAGGAGCGCACCAGGATCAGTTGAAACCATCGGACATCATTGATGCATAGCGCATTGCGATGCCCGATCTCTTAGGATTCACCTGTATGCGCTATGAAGCAGGACTAATACAATTATCGGAATCACGACAATCATTGATAGTATCCAAGTGATATCGCGGGGAACTACCGTGCTCAGTCCTACGATCAATAACATGATGAGTAAAAGAATAAGAATTATGACCGCTCTTTGTTTGGCATCACCAATATGCGGGATTTTTTGTATTCCGTCTGAATGCCTCAATATCCAGCGCTCAAATACTGACTTAGTCTCTACTCTCTCAATTCGCGATATCGTCTCTTTTGGAATAGCCATCCATTCACGGAATTGCTCGAATGATTCAAGAAAAACAAACCCCTCGGTTTCTCCTATTATTCTCTTGTATTCAATGGGATTTGCCAAATCGTCCTTAAATGTCACCATTATACCGACAACGTCAAAATATCGAGCAGCAATGCCAAAAACCATGGTCACGAGGTATAGTCCAAGATAGATGTAAGCAAACCAGGTGAATAGATAAAGGTAGTACGTAAAGTTATAAAACTGACCTACAAACTCATTTTCGTCAATAACATCTAAATCGATTAGCTGTATGATACCATCGAAAAAAGGCTTGATGAAATCAGGCCAATTAGGTAAAGGTAAGATTACATGAATGATGGATATCCATAGAAATGAGATTACCAGTACAGCAACTGAGATGTGAGATAATACTTCTTCGGCCCTATCTAACGACGTCAAAGGACAATTTAAACGACGATGTAAATAAAAGGATTCTTTTAACGCAAAGCCAAAAAACGCTATTGCAATGACGATCAAGCTGTAATCAATTAAATTGGTCATTACCAAAACATACCTAATTCAACACGATATACTTTTTCAATTTGGCTCTTCAATTGGATCGTTTATGCTACCTCGACTCAATATTCTTTGGTTTTACAATAAATCGCCTTTTAAGTCTCTGATAGTCTGCTGGCAGGTATAATTATCAGATGACGTCTATTATGATCATTTTAAGAGCGTCATAAGTCATCTGCTCATTCTATGTCCTGATCTATGCATATCATTCTTGGAAATCTCGTTTGGACTTTCCACAAGGGTCTCAACATTGTATTTAGTGATGACCAGTTGACTCCCATATATACTGTCAATCATGTATGGGTTATGCAACACCGCAAATTAAATCGTGAATTTAGTTGTCAAGCACCCTTTTGCATTTGATTCATCTAATGCCATGTTAGTGATCTGTTTTGTTTCCGCACATTCTAGTAATTCGTGTAATACTTTATCCGCTTCACATCGAACAGCATTATTTGACTCTAGCAGATTTCGAATTAGTAAGGGAAGCAACCCAGAATCCACAATTTCTTTTTGTTCTTGATTTCTTGTGAACATATATAAAATTGATAAAACTCGCGTTCGCTGATCAACAATGTTGCCAGATAGAATTGCCTGAATTACATTTTCGGTATCGTAATGAGTAATGTGAGACATTTTTAATATTTTTTGATCCGCACAACGCAAGAGCCCGCCTAATAAATTGAATCTAAGTGTTCCGTTGTCATATCTAAGGAAGCGAAAAATAGGCTGGATTGTTTCGTCATCAATGAATTCTCGAGGGGAATATACTTCTAAAAAGTAACGACATAAGTTTGCTAATTGGTACTCTATTTCCGGGCTTCTCTCCTCAAACATCGCAAACATGAGTTCTTTGCGAATACCCTGTTCCCCCAATAATTTAAGGGTCTCCATCGAAGCCTCTTGAACCTCTTCATTTTTATCAGATAGCAGATTAATTATTTTCGAAATTTCTTGTCGCTTAATTTGAAGCTCAGGGCCTTTCATATTTGTAAGAAATCGGAGAATTTTGAGTACAAACAAGTCAGCATCTGACCGATTTAAACCCAAGCAATTGACTATTTTCCTCTCTAAATCATGTTTAGAAACAAATTTTTTCCCTATTTCCGTGTTTATTTTAGCCAATATCGATTCAAATGCTTTTTTTGAGCAATCAGGAGGATGTTTGTCAATTTTTCGGTATGCATGATATAGAGATAGCAAGACAATTCCGTTTTTACCTTTTTTCGCGATATACGATACTAGTTCTGATATTTTTCTCTCCAAAATATCACATACTCTTGGTACATACCGTTGAAGAAGAATTCCGATGATTAACGGTATAATAAGACTCAGAATAAATACTCTTATGCTGATGGTGACAACATCGCCTTGAATTTGAAAGTAGTCCATTTTATTTAGATACTCACTTTTTAGCAGATTATACTTAACGACTTCTTTTCCTGTGTTTCTTAATGGGTAAATGTACTGTGCTTAACGTCACCATGGCTGATCTTGAGCAGCATGCAGACGTTCAGTCATATTCACTCGTCCTCGCTGAAGCTCTGTATGACAGTGGTTCGCGATCATATCCATGCCCTCGTGCTGTTCGATATAGTATCCCGTTCCGAACCCCCTTCGACCCAGGTACATACCCCCACCCCCCTCCCGTCGGAGCTCTTTTCACCAGATCCAACCCATATTTATACATGGCCTCTCACGTCCACCGGATAGAGGTGCACTATACCCGCGATCCACGGCTACAGACGCGTACCGAGAGGTTCCGCTCGCTGGGCTTCCCCCTGCGCGAGCTGCATCTCGTCGATGTCTATACCATAGCGACCTCTAAAAGGGACTTTTCCCCTGACGAGCTCTCGCAGATCGGTGCGCAGCTCAGCAACCCCGTTGTCCAGCAATACTCCGTAGACCGGCCGACGGAGGCCGCCTTTGATTATGCAATCGAGGTCGGGTTCCTGCCCGGGGTCACCGACAACGCCGGGACGACGGCAAAGCAGACCCTCGAGGACTACTTCGGGTTCCGGTTCGGCGAGGGGGAGGCGGTCTTCTCATCGCAGCTCTACCTCGCGAGCGGAGACCTGACCCCGGAAGCCCTGCAGAAGCTTACAACGGCTCTTGCAAACCCGCTCGTCAACCGCGTCCACGTCAAGAGCCGCGAAGAGTACGGCGAGAGGGGAATGGACCCGATCGCGCCCTTTGTCAGCCTCCACGAGCTGCAGGCGGCCGGGGCCGTGGACCTCGACCTCTCCGACGCGGACCTCGCACGTATCGGGAAAGAGGGGATCGTCGACCCCGAAACAAAGGAGCGGAGGGGGCCGCTTGCCCTCGACCTCGCCCAGCTCCACGCGATACGGGAGTATTTCCGGAGGCTCGGGCGGAGGCCGACGGACGTCGAGCTCGAGTCGCTCGCCCAGACCTGGAGCGAGCACTGCAAGCACACGATCTTTGCATCGGCCATGGACGACGACGTCCCGCGAGGGCTCTATAAGTCGTGCATCCAGGCCGCCACCAACACGATCCGGAAGGAGAAAGGAGATAACGACATCTGCGTCTCGGTCTTCACGGACAACTCCGGTGCAATTGTCTTCGACGACGAGCATCTCGTGACCTGCAAGGTCGAGACGCACAACTCCCCCTCGGCCCTCGACCCCTTCGGCGGGGCCCTCACCGGCATCGTCGGGGTGAACCGCGACACGATCGGGTTCGGCCTCGGCGCCAAACCCTGCATCAACGTCTATGGCTACTGCGTCGGCGACCCCGGGACCGAACCGGCCCTCTTCCGCGGGAAGAACCGGGAAAACCCCATCCTCTCCCCCCAGAGGATCTTCGAGGGCGTCATCCGCGGCGTGGGTGTCGGGGGCAACTGCTCGGGCATCCCGACGCCGCAGGGGTGGTGCTACTTCCACGACCGCTACGTGGGAAAACCCCTCGTCTTTGCGGGCACGGTCGGCGTGATGCCGCGCGCCCGTAACGGGAAGAACCTCCACGAGAAGCAGGCCCTGCCCGGCGACCTCATCGTCATGGTCGGAGGACGGGTCGGCAAGGACGGGATCCACGGGGCCACCTTCTCCTCGGAGGCTCTCGACCCGGCGAGCCCGGTGACCGCGGTCCAGATCGGCGACCCGATCACCCAGAAGAAGTTCTCGGACGTCATCGTCAAGGAGGCCCGCGACCTCGACCTCTACCGGAGCATCACCGACAACGGCGCGGGAGGGCTCTCCTGCTCCGTCGCGGAGATGGCGAAGGAGTCGGGCGGGTGCCACGTCCTCCTCGATCGCGTGCCGTTGAAGTATCCCGGCATGGCGCCGTGGGAGATCTGGATCTCCGAGTCGCAGGAACGGATGACGCTCGCCGTCCCCGAGGAGAAGGTCGAGGCGTTCATGGACCTGATGAAGAGGAGGGAGGTCGAGGCCACCGTCATCGGGACGTTCACGGATACCGGCAGGTGCGTCGTGGAGTACAGCGGCGACACCGTCATGGATATCGAGCTCGACTTCCTCCACGACGGCCTGCCGAAGAAGCATCTTCTGACGAAGCCCGTGGAGACGACCTATCCCGAGCCCGATTTCGCGTGCCCCGACCGGCTCGACGAACTCCTCCTTGCCATGCTTAAGCGAAAGAACCTCTGCTCGAAAGAGTTCATCTCGACACAGTACGACCATACCGTCCAGGGAGGACACGTGCTCGGGCCCGTGCAGGGGAGCGGGCGGGTCCAGGCCTCGGCCACGCTGACGAAAGTCGTCCCCGGCTCGATGAAGGGCGTGGGGCTCTCGCAGGGACTCTTCCCGTCCTACTCGGAACTCGACCCCTACCGCATGGCGATCGCCGCGATCGACACGGCGATCCGGGGCCTGGTTGCGACAGGCGTCCCAATGGAGACCATCGCGCTCCTCGACAACTTCTGCTGGTGCTCCTCCGACGAGCCCGAGAGACTCTGGCAGCTCAAGCGCGCTGCGTTCGGGTGCCATGACGGCGCAGTTGCGTTTAGAACACCGTTCATATCGGGAAAAGACAGCATGTTCAACGACTTCTCCGGGTTCGACGCAGACTCGAACCCCGTGAAGGTATCCGTGCCCCCGACGCTCCTCATCTCCTCGATAGGCGTCCACCCCGATGTCGCCACCGCGGTATCGATGGACGCGAAGTTCGACGGCGACCTCGTCTACGTCGTGGGTGAGACCGGAGAGGAGCTCGGGGGGTCGGAGTACCTGGCACACCTCGGCATCCCGGGCGGCGCGGTCCCGTCTCTTTCGATCGAGACGGCAAAGGTGCGCTACGGCAGGACGACCGACACAATTGAGAAAAAACTCGTCGCCTCCGCCTTCCCGGTCACCCACGGGGGGCTCCTCGTTGCCCTCGCAAAGGTCGCGATCGCCGGGGGTGTCGGCATGGACCTCGCCATACCCGGCGGGATGCGCCCGGACTGCTACCTCTTCTCGGAGTCGCTCGGACGGTTCGTCGTCACGGTCGCCCCCTCCGACCGGGAGGCGTTCGAGGAGATCTTCGGCCGCGACGCGCACCTCCTCGGCCGCGTCGGCGGCACGGCGTTCCGGGTATCGGCAGGAAGAACCCTCATCGAACAGCAGGTCACGGCGATGGAAGCTGCATACAAAGCGCCCTTTGGGGGGTACTGAATATGGCTCGCGCATACACCACCGGGTCGAGGACCCCGGCAAAGGCCCTCATCATGAGCGGCTACGGGATCAACTCCGAGATGGAGACGGAGGTCGCCCTGATGCGGGCCGGCATGGCATCCGATATCGTCCACATCAACGACCTCATCGCGGGAGAGAAAACCCTCTCCGACTACCGGCTGATGGTCTTTCCCGGCGGATTCTCCTACGGCGACGATACCGGCGCCGGCAACGCCTATGCAAACCGCGTCCGAAACAACCTCTGGAGCGACGTAAAAGACTTCCTCGCGGGAGACAACCTCGTCCTCGGGGTCTGCAACGGGTTCCAGATCCTCGCGAACCTCGGCCTGATCCCTGCGTTCGACCGGGACTATCCCCGGGATATCGCCCTGATGCCCAACATTAAAGGCGTGCTCGAGTGCCGGTTCGTCACGCTGAAACCTGCGGCGGAGAACCTCTGGACGAAGGGTATCTCGCACCTCTACTGCCCCGTCTCCCACGGCGAAGGGAACTTCTCCTGTTCGGAAGAGACCTTAAAGCGCATCGAGAGGGAGGGGATGGTCGCGTTCCGCTACTGCCGCGACGACCTCTCCCCCGCGGGAGGGGAGTATCCGTACAACCCGAACGGCTCGCTCGCGGACATCGCCGGGATAACTTCGGCGGACGGCAAGGTTCTCGGGCTGATGCCGCACCCTGAGAGGGCTCTGGAGTTCGTGAACCTCTACGACTGGCCGACCCAAAAAGAGCGCTTGAGGCGCGAAGGTAAACCGCTGCCCACCGAGTCGATGAACATGCAGTTCTTCCGGAATATCGTCGATTACTTCGAGAAGTGATCGGCCCCTCAAACTCTTTTTCCGAATCCTGATGCATCGCCCGTGCCCGGGTCATCCCGGACAGCGCGATCGTTTGCTGCCGGGATCGCCGACAGGCTCCTGCACCTGAAAACCGGGAGGGGGTTTTGAGAGAGGAGAGCCCTGGCTCCCCTCACACCGAGAACAACGGCCCGAGTTCCACCTTCTGCCAGTCCCGGTCC
>JAENZA010000281.1 GCA_016841485.1 Methanobacteriota archaeon | reverse complement strand
TCGGGCTGGTGTTTAGATCCATCAGCCCGCTGTGTCCGCAATTCTCGCAGCCATATTGAACGAAGGCGGTATTCTCATCGTAATGAGTGATCTTCGTCAGGTCGGTATCACAGCGATCACAATACACCCTGAGCGGGTAATATTCCTCTCTGCGCTCTTCCGCTGATTTCTCTTGCTCAAGCGTTTGATACTCCGCAAGAATATCAAAGATTTCGAGACGCTTTTGCATGGCGATTTTGATCTTTTCCGTATAGATACCGCTGCGATACGCCTTTGACTGGCGGATATAGCGCGGTTGAATCCCTACCTTCTCAACGGTTCGCTCAAACTCTGCAATATAACGCGAGGCGTAGGAATCATATTCTCCGAAAGGATCGGGAAGGTCAGAGAGCGGTCTGCCAACGTTCACTGAAAAGCGATCGTCAATTCCACCCGGCACTTTTCTCAAGCGGTCAAAATCGTCCCAGGAATGCAGGTGGTCCACCTTCCGGCCGCGGCGCTTGAGTTCCTCAGAAACGAGGTGCACGGTCATGATCTCTCGAAAATTGCCCAAATGAATGTTCCCTGAAGGGCTGATACCGGATGCGCACACAATCGTGGCATCCAGGCCTTTTTCGCGGTTTACGCGCGCTTCAACGTCATCGGCAATACTCGCAATCCAGTCTTTCGCTTCAACCACTGTTATGCTCCAAACCGGGGATAAGAGGGGGCATCAATGCATGCCGAACAGTATGCCGGGATTATAGACTCCGCTTCAAGGATGAAAAGGGTTGTGGATGAGGGCTCTACTCCTTGCCTTCCTCCTCTGCCTTCTCCTTCACCGTACCTTCCACCACATCCTTCTCCGGCTTCATCTTACCCAGGTACTCCGGCAGCTCGATCCCCACCATCGAAGCGATCTCCTGCAATGGCGGGATGCTCTTGTACAGGTTCGAGACGAAATTGGCGGTCGACGAATTCCCGCCGGAGCCCGAATCCCAGACCGTGATCTTGTCGATCTTGAGGTTCTTGATGGCTTCTGCCTGCTTGTCGACAATGCTTTCTAGCTTC
>JAENZA010000280.1 GCA_016841485.1 Methanobacteriota archaeon | reverse complement strand
CTTGCGATGGGCGCCCTCTTAAGCAAAGACGAGCGTAACCTTGTCGTTATCGATGACCGGCTGGTGAACGCTGATCCGATCCGGATGCGCCGCCTCTGCCAGATCCTTGAGGAGGTTGCGACGAATCATTGCCAGGTCGTCGTTGCCACCTGCAACGACACGCCGTATGCCGGAGTCCGGGAGAAGAAGACAATCCCGGTCCCTGGGGATGGGAGGGGGAGTGAAAAAGCGGTTTGACCGGGATGAGTGTCGGGGAATGCTTTCCTGAAATCCAGTTCAATTAAAACCTAGAGATATGGCTCAGCTGTTCGATACACTCGTTTCGGACGCTTGCAGCCCGACAAAATCCAAAAAGCCTAAACGAATCCGTATCAATTCCCTCTTCATGGGCTTTCTCGATAAACTATCGAAGACGCTCGACCTCTGGCTGTCGGATGAAGAAGAGGAAGATGTAAACTATCAAAAAGGAACGGACTTCGAGGCATACGTCGCAGGCCTTTTCACCCGGAGATCCGACTACTTCGCCATTAGCGACTGGACGCGGGATAACTACGACAAGAGTAAGGGCATCTACGTAGAGTCCAACACCAACCCCGATCTTGTTATCCGCTATAAACCGACAAACGAGAAGTTTGCCGTCGAATGTAAATATCGCTCCGGATTTTACAGGAGCCAGAAGATCAATGGCCCCGTCGTGAAATGGGCCGTCCCCGACCAGATCAAGAGGTACAATGCCTATTCCCGGTCAAACCGTATCCCTGTTTTTGTGGTGATCGGTGTCGGAGGCAGCCCGAAAAATCCGGCAACGATGTTCTGTATCCCTCTCAAAGATGCAAAATATCCAGAGATCTTCCCGAGCGTCTTTGAAAAATACGAACGGGACCCCGGCAAGACCTTCTTCTGGCGGGATGGGATGTTGAAGTAACCCCCACACCGCCCACGGACACCCCCTCAACCTTCCATCACCTATATCCTGGTATACCGCCATACACTCAGGTATGCCCCAGGCCACCACCATCAAGATCGATACGCAGCTCAAACGCCGCCTCGA
>JAENZA010000066.1 GCA_016841485.1 Methanobacteriota archaeon | reverse complement strand
CGCAGCAGCCGCGGCGGGTGCTGTTGCAAACCGGTTCTACAACTGCGGCCAGACCTGCACCGCGGTCAAACGCCTCATCGTCGACGAGAAGGTCTATGTCCCGTTCATGGAGCTCGTGAAGGCGAAGGTCGCCACCATCGTCACCGGTCCCGGCACTGCGGAGGGTGCTACGATGGGGCCCCTGAACAGCGCGGAGGGCAGAGAGCGCATCGCATCGCTCGTCCATGCGACGGAGGGGCGTGGCGAGGGAACGGTCGTCATGGGAGGCGGGATTCCCATCGGGGCAGAGCTTGCGGATGGCTGGTTCTTTGAACCGACGCTGATGACGGATGTCGCCCCGAAGGCCCCCGTCTGGTCCGGGGAGGTATTTGGCCCCGTTCTTCCTGCGATGCGGGCGGAATCCTTTGATGAAGCGGTCGCCATCGCAAACGCAAGCGAGTACGGCCTCGGGGCGTCCGTCTGGACGAAGGATCTCGATACCGCGTTTCATGCCGCCGAGTCGCTCGAGGCCGGCGTCGTCTGGGTGAACCAGCACCTCCGCCTGCCGCCCGACGTTCCGTTCGGCGGGGTGAAAGGGAGCGGTGTCGGGCGGGAGAACGGCTACGGGTCTCTCGATCAGTACACCCGCACGAAGACCATCCTCATCCGGCGCTGACTGCCTCCTGCCCCCACGGGCAGGAGGGGGCGACGAGAAGATAACTCATCACGATAATCAGCAGGACGCCGGGGACGACCGGCAGGTAGAGGCCGTTGGCGATGAGGTAGCCGGTCCAGAGGCATACGGTCCAGAATCCGCCCGCAAGGGCCATCACCGGGACGCACCCGTCCCGGGCAAGTTCTTTTTTTGCTACAAGGAAGAAGATCGCCGCATATATGGTGCCGGTCACCGCCCATCCTATGAAGTTCTGCAGGGGAACACCGTAATACGCCCCCGGCACGTCCCATGTCCAGAACCCCGCATGGACGGCCGCCGGGTCAAAGACGAGATCGATGGCAAGCCCTATGGCGCCTGCGAGGAGGACCCGCGCAGGAGCAGAGCGGACGGTCTGGGATGCGATGGTCGCCGCTGCAAAGAGGATGGGAGGATAGGCCAGAAGAACCGTTCTCGGGACGACGCCTGCGATCAGTTTCCCGAGCGCTGCCGAGTAGGTGAAATGGCCGTACGGGATGCCGGTGAGGACCGCAAGTCCCTCGACCGCCGCCGGGAGTATTGAGAGGAGGGCGACGAGGGCAAGCCCCTTTCTCCATGAGAGCCAGTGGACGATGGCCGCATACGGAGGAAGGGCGATTGCGAGGATGAAGATCGTCGAGACGGCCGGGTAGGCCGGCCCCTCGCCGAACCGGACGACGACAAGCCCGGCAAGGAAGAGGGCGACGCCTGCGAAGAGAACGATGGCGGTGTTCTCCGGACGGTGTATGGTTCTCATCGGTTTTCTCCTGTTCCTGTCGTTGCTCTCATTTCTCTCCCTTCTCCCCTCGTTTCCGTATTTCTGTTCCCTCTCCCTCCCCTCTCATCGTTTCTACATCTTCAGGTACACGAGGGCCCCAAACGCGAGTCCCCCGAGAGCGGTGTTGATGAACGGCAGATACCAGTAGACACGGTCGATGGAGATGCTCTCACACAGGAGCAGGATAGCGGGGAGTGCCGGGTAGATGAGCACCGGAAGGGCGAGCGGGTGACCGCCCGCAAGCCAAAGGACGAAGGCGGCAAAGAGTGTCCAGAAGACGAGGCAGAGGAGGAGCGCCGGACGGAAGCCCACCCTTACCGCGGTCGTGGTGATGCCGGCCTTCCGGTCGCAGTCGATGTCGGGGATGGCTGAGAAGATGTGCATCGCGGCGATATGGCTGAACCCCGCTGCGACGAGAAGCGACGAGGGGAGGGCGCCTGCCGCGAGGTAGAATCCGAAGATCCCCGGCAGGATGTAGAGCATGTTCGAGGAGAAGTCGAGGACGGGGACCTCCTTGAACCGGAGCGGCTGGGCGCTATAGAAGTATGCAAGGAAGAGGAAGGCGAGGAAGAGGGCCCGTTCCGTCCAGTCCTGCACGAGGAGGAGGCCTGCCGAGAGCGCGGCGACGACTGCGAGGAGGACAACGAGGTCGCGGCGCTCCCCGTCGATGAGGAGGTGCTCCTTTTCCTGTTTTTTGGAGTTGATGCCGTCGGTTGCGCCGTCCCAGAGGTCGTTAATGCCGTAAATGAAGATGTTTGCCGGGATGAAGAAGTAGACGAGGTAGAGGTAGTAGGCGGGGGTGAAGAAGACCCCCCAGTCGGACATCCCGAGGGCCACGCCGACGACATAAGTCCCGCCGGTATAGATCCAGAACCGGAGCCGTGAGACCGCGAGGGCGAGGTGCAGGGAGGCGTGCACCCGTTCCCGTGCGTTCGCTTCAGCGAAGGACATGGGAGTCGGTCTGCCTCCCGCCGGGCGGGCGTGCGATGTTTCGCGCCACCCCTGAGACGACCCGCAGGGGCTTCGGCTTCACCTTTTCCCGGAAGACCACCATAGGATCGCGGGCGATCACCCGTGCTGTCCAGGAGTACATGTCCGATGCGGTGCGGATGGGGATCAGGTACCGGAACGGGATATGCCTATACCCGTCTTCGCCCATGTCCCGCCACTCCTCGTACCGGTCGATCTGACCGCGGAGAAACATCCCGAATGCCTCCGGGTCGCGGCGGGCGTCCGCCTCCGTTATCCCGGCAAGGCCGCAGGCCTCATACTCGGCGGCAGGGAGATAGGTCCGCCCCATACGGCAGTCCTCCTCGATGTCGCGGATGAAGTTGATGAGCTGCATCGCCTTACCGAGCGCCCGGGCGGCCCCCCATGAGGCCTCGGGGAGGTCCAGGATCCGTGCCATCATGAGGCCGATCACCTCGGACGAGCCGTAAAGATAGATCTCGAGGTCTTCGATGGTGCGGTACGGGGTGTGGGTGAGGTCCGCCTCCATCGAGGCAAGGAACGCCTCCACCCACCCGGGGTCGAACCGGCAGGTCGACATCAACTCCACGAAGGAGTCGATGACGACATCGCCTGCGGGCGTCCCGGCACGGGCCTGCCGGTAGGCATCCCGGAAGGCATAAAATTCGTCTGCCTGCTGGGGGATGGCGTCGACGTAGTCGTCTGCGACCCGGACGAAGCTGTAGAGTACGAAGACCTTCTCGCGAACACCCGGGGGGAAGAAGAGCGTACTGTAGAAGTACGTCGTGCTCCCCTGCCTGAAGATCGAAAAGAGCTTCGGGTGCATCATGGGGCCGGGATCACCCCTCCTCCGGCGGAAATGCGTCCCGGATTTCCTCTGCCACGATATGCGATGAGATGAGCACCATCGGGACCCCGATGCCCGGATGGGTGTAGTGGCCGGTATAGTACAGGTTGTCCACCTTCTTGCTCTTGTGCGCAGGACGCCAGAGCGCCGTCTGAAGGAGCGTATGGGAGAGGCCGAGCGCCGTTCCCTTGTAGGCATTGTACCGGTCTTTGAAGTCGTTCAACGCAAAGATCCGCTGCACCTCGATGGCGCCCCGGATATCATCCCCAGTCTTTTTCTCCAGGTCGTCGAGGACCTTGTCCAGGAAATCCTGGCGGATTTCGGGGGAGTCTTCAAGGCCCGGGGCGAGCGGGACGAGGAGGAAGAGCGTATCCTTTCCATCGGGCGCTGCCGTAGGGTCGGTCCTCGACGGGACGTTTACGTAATAGGACGGGTGTGACGGCCAGGCGGCCTTGTCGGGATCGAAGATGACATCAAACCCGTCCTCCCAGTCCTTGTCCAGAAAGAGGGTGTGGTGGGCAAGGCTTTCGAACTGCTTGTTCACGCCGAGGTAGGCAACCATTGCAGACGGCGCCATCACTCTCTTTTCCCAGTAGTGTTTGCTGTAGGTCCGGTGCTTTTTGTCCAGCAGTTCGAGCTCGCAGAAGGCATAGTCCGCATTGACGAGGACGAGGTCGCATGCATGCCGGCCCGATGCCGTGAGGATTGCCCTTGCTCTCCCGTCTTTGATTTCGATGGAGGTAACCGGTTCGTTCAGGCGGATTTGAGCGCCATGTTCTGCTGCCATCTGCTCCACCGAGTTGGCCACCTCTCTCATTCCCCCTTCGGGGTAGAAGACACCCATGGTAAGATCGATGTGGGACATGATGTGGTAGAAGGACGGGGTGTTGTCGGGCGCCCCGCCGAGGAACCCTATCGAGTACTCGACGATCTTTCTGGCCTCGCTGCTCGTGAAGTACTTCGCAACGAAGGTGTCTAGGTGTTCGAAGGGGTGCATCTTTCGCCCCTCCATGATGAGTTTGCCGTCGAAAAAGTCGAGGACGGACCGGTAGTCCTTATA
This sequence comes from Methanobacteriota archaeon, assembly GCA_016841485.1. Taxonomy (GTDB): domain Archaea; phylum Halobacteriota; class Methanomicrobia; order Methanomicrobiales; family Methanomicrobiaceae; genus Methanovulcanius. Next base: position 3,764 of record JAENZA010000066.1, on the reverse strand, counting down.
GAGGATGTCGGTGGAGAGCTCGTATTTTTCCTTTGCCGAGGCAAGGTATGCTTTCAGCTTCTCCGCCCCATCCTCCTCAAAGGTGTCGAAGAGCGCGTAGTTTGTCTCCAGGTCGGCTGCGATGTCGACGACCTTCTCGTCGCCGAAGTAGACCCGGTATGAAGGGTCGAGCCGTGGCAAGTCAAAATAATCCTGCGGTTTTTTCCCGAATGCTGCATAGAAGCGCTCGTAGACGTCCGGCATAAGGTACCACGACGGCCCCATGTCGAAGGTATACCCGTTCTCGCTGTAGATGCTCGCCCGTCCCCCGATGCATTCGTTCTTCTCAAATATGGTGACGTCGTATCCGGCCTGTGCGAGCAGCGCACCGGCGGACAGCCCCCCAAATCCTGCCCCTATTATGCCTATCTTCATCAGACACCCCCAATGTGTCGATGCGCTACCCTATAGCAGACATCCCCATATATCTTTCCCCGCCAGGCGCGTTCCGGGCAAGTACCGCGCCGGCCGGACCTTCCGGGCAGATTTTAAGGAATGAGAGGCATAATGACAAAAAGAGGGCTGAGATGCAGCCCTGAACGGGATAGACGGGTGTGCAGACATGGCAAAAACATCGACAACGAGAATCATCTCCTGGAACGTAAACGGCATACGGGCGGTCGCTAAGAAGGGTAATTTTACCGAGGTCTTCGACGAGGAGACCGACATCGTCTGCCTCCAGGAGACGAAGGCCCACCCGGACCAGCTTGCCGCCGCCGTTCGCCACCCGCCGGGCTACTTCTCCTCCTTTGCCTGGGCCGACCGGAAGGGCTACAGCGGTGTCGTCACCTACAGCCGAAAGGAGCCGCTTTCTGAGGGGCAAGGGTTTGCGACCGGCAGGTTTGCGGGCGAAGGGCGGGTGATGATGACCGAACATCCTGGGTTTTGCCTCTGCAATATCTACTTTCCCAACGGCAAGGCCTCAAAGGAGCGGCTCCAGTACAAGCTCGACTTCTACGAGGAGTGCCTGGATTACGTAACGGGTCTCGTGGAGAATGGCAAAAACGTCGTCATCTGCGGAGATGTGAACACCGCCCATAGGGAGATCGATCTTGCCCGCCCGAAGGAGAACGAGAAGATCTCCGGTTTTCTCCCGGCAGAGCGGGAGTGGATCGACCGACTGCTTGCGGCAGGCTTCGTCGATACCTTCCGCATCTTCGAGAAGGACGGCGGGCACTATTCGTGGTGGGACCTGAAAACCCGTGCACGGGAAAGGAATGTCGGGTGGCGAATTGACTACTTCTTTGTAAACGAGGGGCTTGCCCCGAAGGTGAAGGCATCCTCCATGCTCACGGATATCTACGGGTCGGACCATTGTCCGCTCGTGCTGGAGTTGAAGGAGTAATACTTCCGGGAACTCTTTTCCTTTCCATTTTAAAGAAAGCATTTGACCCTCCGAATTCTACCTACTTCCAAAGGAGCAGACCATGAGCAAAACGTCATATCCCTGCGGGCCGGCCGGCCCCGCAACCCTCGAGGAACTCGGGTGGGACGAGAATATGGACGAGGCATTTAGCCGGTACAGCGGCCCGTACGTCGCCGGAAGGGTGGCATGCCAGCACAAGACGGTCTTCGATGTCCTTGTCACGGGCGATTCGCTACGGGTGGGGGTGTCAGGCTCCCTCCGCCGCCTCGGGAGGCTGCCGGCGGTGGGCGATTTCGTGGTGCTGCTGGACCAGCCCGAGACCGGGACAAGTATGATCGTGGACATTCTACCGCGGAGGTCCATGCTGTCCCGCGGAGCACCCGGCGAGGGCGGGGATGAGCAGGCGATGGCAGCCAACGTCGATATTGTCTTCATCGTCACGGCCGCAGGGACCGATTTCAATCTGCGGCGCCTTGAGCGGTCTCTTGCGGTCGCATATGCATCAGGCGCACAGCCGGTCGTGGTGATCAACACATCGGACCTCTCGGATGATGCTGCTGCGATCGCCGCAGGAGCCGCCGAAGTGGCAGGGACGGTGCCGGTGGTGATGGTGAGCGCCCGTGACGGTTCCGGCATTGCGGCGCTTGATCAGTTCCTCGGGCCCGGGACGACCGTCGTCCTCGTCGGCTCATCGGGGGTCGGCAAGTCCACCCTGATCAACGCACTTCTCAACGAGACGGTGCAGGAGACCGCGGATGTGCGGAGCCGCGATGAGAAGGGGCGCCACACCACCACGGTCCGCCAGCTCTTCCGCCTCCCCTGCGGTGCGATGATCATCGACAACCCCGGCATCAGGGAGATACAGCTCGGAAACGCCGCTGCGGGCATCGGCGAGACCTTTGCTGACATTACCGGACTTGCGCAAGGCTGCAGGTATCCCGACTGCCGGCACGAACATGAACCCGGCTGTGCGGTCAGGGAAGCGGTGGAGGCGGGCCGTCTCTCCGAAAAGCGGCTGGCAAGCTACCAGCGGCTGATGAAGGAGTCGGACTTCCAGGCAGAAAAGAATGACATCGGCCTCAAACGCCTCGAGAAGAAGAAGTATAAATGGATTGGAAAGGCCGCGAAGGAGTTTAGGAAGGATAAGAGGTATTGAGACGGCCGAAGAGGCTTCAGGAGACCTATCTGTTGTGAATTCAACGGGAGCGGCAAAGTTCCCACTTTTTTCCTAAACAAATTATGCGGTCCTTTCGCGGTGTCTGCCATAGCGGCAGAATGGAGAGGGTACGATTAAAAAAAGTGTATCCTCATCCGACCATGCCGGCAGGTGATGCTGTCTGCCGTATCCGCCGGATGGGTGGATGCTATTTCTCTCTTATTCCCCGTGGTAAATCCGCACGGCCTCTTCGACCGATGCACCGCCCACGGTGATCGCCGAGATGGCGTTGCACATACGGACCGCTTCGTCGAGGGGCTTCTGGTGGATGTTTCGTCCGGTCGCATTGCCGGCGCAGCCGCCGGTGTGGATCTGGTCGTAGAGCTGCTGGAGGAACCCCTCGGGGGAGGTGGAGGAGCCGCCTGCACAGACAACATTCGTCCGTCCGGCCGCTTTCGTCACCTCGATGAGCTGGTCCGGCGAAGAGACGCCGTCCTTTTTGGGGGCGTTGACCTTGACAAAGTCGCTGCCGAGCGTTGCGGCAACGCCCGCGGCGCCGGCGATGAGGTGCGGGTCCTTCTCGTCCTTGACCGCCGTCCCGCGGGGGTAGATCCAGAGAACCGTCACAAGGCCCGCCTGGTGGGCATCGTAGATCAGCTGCGCCGCCTCGGTGAGCATCTGGGCCTCGAACTCGCTGCCGAGGTAGATGGTGTACCCGATTGCCGCGATCACCAGTCCCGTCCTCTCCCTGATGTCAACGATCTGGTCGACGGTGTAGAGCTGCTGGCTCAGCGGGTCTTTCTGGGCGGTCTTTACCAGATGCGTCTTGGAGTTCATCTTCACCAGGTACGGGACATCCGGGTAGTCCATCGCGTACCGGTTGATGAGGCCGATCTGCGTTGCAAAGACGCCGATCCTGCTCTCATCTGCGATGCGGAAGAGGTGTTCTGGGTCCGCGTCGTCCTCTGCGATACCCTCTCCATAGAAGTCATCGTTCATGTGCTCGACCTTCTGGTCGCCGGCAAAGAGCATCAGATGACCTGAATCCTGTGTGATCGTAAGATAATTGTCCAGATATGCCGCCTTTGCAGACTCGGGCACATCCAGTGGAATCACAATTTCAAGCTCCTCTGTCATACCCAATCCTTTCAGTAGGTTGATATTTATGTTTTGCCAGACGAGGCGCCCGGCAGCCCCCACCCC
>JAENZA010000279.1 GCA_016841485.1 Methanobacteriota archaeon | reverse complement strand
CTCCCCACACGCCACCCGCCGGAACGAGACGAGCGGGACGATCCAGGCCCCCGCCCGGGTCCGGATCACCACCGCTCTCCCGGCAGCATTCACCGCCGCATGCCCCTCGATCGTCAACCCGGTCACACCATCGCACCGCTCCCGCATGACCGCCGCCGGCCGGCCGGAAAAGATGAGCGCCTTCACATCCCCGGCCTCGATCCGGTAGCGTTCCCCCTCCACATCGACGATGAGCCCGCCGGCGGGTATGGAACCGGATGCGAGTCTCTCGATACGGGCTGGAGGCTGGATCGGAACGCAAGAAACATGAGCATCCTCATACAGTATTTCATACAGGGTAAGCGGGGATGGCAGTCACCCGGGGCTCCCGGAGGTTTCGATCGACGTAAGGTAAAATGGGCAGGGAAAGAATGAAAGTGAAAGACTGCATAAAGATGATCGAAGCGGACGGATGGTATCTCGTGGCGACTCGGGGCAGCCACCGGCAGTATAAGCATCCGTCAAAACCAGGCCGGATTACCATCGCCGGGCATCCGGCGGACGATCTTGCTCCGGGAACGCTGAACAGCGTTCTCAAACAGGCAGGGCTGAAAGGGAGGAATGAATAATGTATCGATTTCTTGTCATCGTCGAGCAGACCGACGGCAACTACTCGGCATACTCCCCGGACCTTCCGGGGTGCGTGGCGACCGGAGCGACCCGTGAGGAAGTGGAAGAGCGGATGCACGAGGCGATTGAATTCCACATCGAGGGCCTCAAGGAGGATGGATTCCCGATTCCGCCGTCACGATCTTCAGCCATTTACGTAGCGGTCGGTAGAGGATAACGTCCTCCTGTCACCAAACCCCTTCTTTTCCAGAATCTTAATGGCTTTCCGGGGCTTGAGCGCCGGAAGTTTAGGTATGGACTTCGACGGTGAGGATGCATTCCAGCACTCCTTCCCCGGTGGGAATCTCCTCGCCCTTCTCCATGAGACCCTCGATGTAAACCTCGATGGCCTCCCGTGCCATCGCTATCGCCTCATCGACGGTCTCCCCGAAGGTGACGCAGCCGGG
>JAENZA010000065.1 GCA_016841485.1 Methanobacteriota archaeon | reverse complement strand
TAGGATAGATATGCCCCTGCACAGCGATGCGGATAGGCCGTGATTGCTCAGCCGGTGACGGCGGTGCCGAAAGAGGGGTTTGGTCCGGACGGTGCTCCCGCCATCATGCGCCAGGCACCCGGGGGGACGGTGATCTCAAAGCAGGCCCCGTCGCCCTCCGTGCCGGTCTCGTGAATGGCAATGCCGGTTATCGAGAGGATCTCGCGGGTTAAAAAGAGGCCGAACCCGGTATTTTTTCCGAACGAACGGTCGAATATCCGTTTCTTGATCTTCAATGCGACCCCTTCCCCGTCATCGCGGATGGCGATGGTAAGGGCCTCTCCCTCTCCGGGGGCGGGGGCGATGCTCACCACCGCGGCGGAGGCCTCCTCCCCGCCGTGGCGTGCCGCGTTCTCAAAGAGGTTGTAGAACACCTTTCCCAGCAGGGGGTCGGCATAGACCTCATAGTCCGCCGTTCCCTTCTCCACCGACACGGTGAGATGTCTGCCGGAGAGATGCCCTGCGGCCTCTGTTGCGACCATGCCGATATTTTGCCACGTGGGGGACTCCACGCCGAGGTCCTGGTAGTCGCGGGTAAAGGAGATCTGGTGTTCGATATTGACGGCCCCCTGTTCGATCATCCCGAGGTAGCGTGCGAGCGGGCTCTCCGGTGCCGGGGGCTCCTCCATCCTGATCAGTTCGAGGACCATGGTGATGCCCTGGACCTGGTTGAGAATGTCGTGGCGGGTGATGTCGGCCATCAGGTTTATTTTCCGGTTCGCTTCGTAGAGGGCGTCCCTGTACCGCCGGTTCTCCGTGATATCGTGGATGAAGACGATGGACCCCTCCTGGTCGGCGACCCTCCCGGTGACGGGGGTAAAGGAGAGGTCATAGTGCCGCCCCGAAAGCCCGTTTCGGATGGCATCCCCCGCCACCTCCATCGATCCCTCATGGTGGAGGAGTGCATCGTCAAATCCCTTCCAGAGAAGCCGTGCCGGCGCCCCGAGAATACGCTCCCGCGATGCATCGAAGACGGCAAGGGCCGCCTGGTTGATATCGATCACCCTGCGGTTCTCGTCAAGGACGAGATAGCCTTCCTGGAGGCTCTCGACGGCATGGTCGCGGCCGATCGGGAGAATGGTGAGAAGCTCGTGCATCACGATGATGTAGAAGAGGATGATGCCCGAGATGAGAAAGCAGAATGCCGTCGGGTCGAAGAAGAGGTGGAACGACCCGATGCCGGCGATGCCGGCAATGTTGCCTATGAAGGGGATGATATAGGCAACGAGGAGGAGGATCGTCTGGCGGCGGTACTCGGGATTCGAGCGCCAGTAATGCCCCACCATCATGATGATCGCCGTGACCATTAGCACGTACGCATAGGCGATCTGGACGGGGAAGAGGGGGCCGTGGGAGAAGCTCAGGGTGGGAAACGGCCCCGTCTCCACCATGGCCATGCCCGCATAGTAGAGGTGATGGTAGTCGTTCGTCAGTATGGCCAGAAGAATGGCGGCGGGAACGGCGCTTATCAGGGCGACGGCCTTCCAGGAGAGCCACGACTCGTTGCTGGTGTACTTGACGGCAAAGAAGAAGGCGCTCAGGATGACAAGCTGGACGCCGATGTACATCACCTGGGCCAGCCGGTACTGGAGGGCGGCGTCGTCGATACCCAGCTGTATGGCATACACGAACGACCAGATGAAGACCCCCGCCATCATGACGACGAAGATCCGTGCAAGGACGGCAGAACGGTGTTTCCATCCCTCCACTGCGAGGATGAGGGCGATACCGGTATTCAGGAATAGTGCTATAATAAGCGGAACCGCAGCCTCATATGCTGGCCATGTCATCGAAACCCCCCGATATCGAAAAATGGTGACCGACCGTGGCGATCGGATATACCTCTGTTACGTTTGGAGTTCCCGCATAAAAAGTCCACCGAATTGGCTTTTCTGTGTCACGGAAATCTAAAAACCGGCAAGATGGTGTTCTTTTCACGATCAGGGGGCTGACCGGCAGCATGATGTATATCGCGTAGGAAAAAGACTACCATGAAAGACCGGTCCTGGATCATCGCCTTTGCCCTCTCCCTCATCTTCGCCTCGGGGCTCCTCTACGCCCTGCATATCCAGATCTTCCACGATCTCCATCATGTCGGCATCTTCTTTCTCCATGAACTCGCATTTCTCCCCCTCGAGGTGCTGATCGTCACCCTCATCCTCCACCGTCTGCTCGAGTACCGCGAACGCAAAAACCGGCTCGAGAAGATGAACATGGTCATCGGAACCTTCTACTCACGGGTCGGCCGGCGGCTCATCCGGTGCTTTTCCCGTGCCGACCCGAACATCGGGACCGTCAAAAGCGACGTCATGCTCTCCGATGCCTGGACGGACGAGCGGTTCGGCGAGGCGCTCCGGGACCTCGGCCGCTATGACTACCGTGTGGCGATCTGCACCATCGATCTCGAAGCTCTCAGGGCATTTCTCATGGAACAGGAGGACTTTCTCGTTCGGCTCCTGGAAAATCCCGTGCTCCTCGAACACGAGGAGTTCACCGGTCTTCTCCAGGCGACGTTTCACATGACCGAAGAGCTCACGCACCGGAAGGACTTCGGCGTCTGCCCGCCCCCGGACATCAGCCACCTCGAAGGGGACATCAACCGGGTCTATGGCATGCTCATCATCGTATGGATACGCTACATGCAGTACCTGAAGAAGAACTACCCGTACCTCTTCTCCCTTGCGATGCGGACCAACCCGTTCGACGAAGCGGCGCCCGTGATGGTGCTGGAATAGGTGCTGGAATAGGTGCCGGAATAGGTGCCGGGATCATCTTCCCGGTCCCTTCCCGTTGTCCGTCCCGGCCGTGACAGGGGGAGTATCCTCGTATCTCCGTATCCCCGTATCCCTCCTTTTATGACAGTCGGGCTCGTCTTCGGGGGGGCCCTGTGATGACGCCGCCCTCCACGATTGCGGCGGCCGGGCCCGTGATCTTCTGTGTGAAGGACCCCCGCATTTCCAGTGGAGTGATAAAAAAATACCTATGCCATATCTAAGAAGGAAAAGATCGAAAAATCCGGTTTGAATAAGAAATGGGTAGGAAATCTCCCGAATCAATTCCGGTGGTTATTAATAGTAGACTGACCCTCTGACACTATCTGCTCGTGCCCCATTATGGGCACCGATGTTGGGGTTTGATGATGGAAGTACAGCGATACCGGTGTAAAGTATGCGGCTATATCTATTCGCCGCTTCGCGGGGAACCCAGAAACGGGATCCCCGAAGGAACGAAATTCGAGGACCTCCCGGAGGACTATACCTGTCCGGTCTGCGGGGCGATGGGGAAGGGAAAGATTGGCAAATGGGGATTTGTCCCCGTGGTGCCGACGAAATGGCGCTGCCGGATATGTGGGTATGTCTATGACGATGCCCGCGGCGAGCCTCAGCATGGCATCCCTGCAGGGACGAGGTTCGAGGACCTCCCGGAAGACTACCGGTGCCCGGTCTGCCTGGGCGACCCGAAGATCACCGAATTTTACGGGGAAGTACGAAAACAGCAGTTTGAACCACTCGATTTTTAAGCTATCCCCTATCGGCCCCTCTCGCACCGGACGCTGCGGCACTTATTTAAAGTGCCGTTCACCAATCCTTTTTCAAGGCCGGACGGGTGCTGACCATGCCATGGTGAGCCCGGGCGGCCGACCGGATGGGCAGGGCAGAGATGGGCAAGAAATATTTCACCGACCTGAAAAAATTATTTTGGGACCGGCAAACGGAGAACGAAGAGTGGTACATCGTCTTCTCCATTGCCGGTTCCCTGATCATTCTGATATGGTCCCTCTCCCGGGGGCTGACCAGCGTCTTTCCCCATATCCTTGATCTTCCCATCGTCCTCGTTGCCGGGAGGTACCCGAAACGGGCCTTTCACTTTGCCGTAGGCACCAGTGTGGTCTATCTCGGGCTCTATGCCCTGTTAATCGAACCGCTCTTTCCCTCCTTTTATAACGCCATGGGCCGGTGTCTGGTGTTCTTTCTTATTGCTGCAGGGGTCTCGTACTATGCACGCCGGTATGCGGCTTCGCAGGAGGAGTATTACAGTATCTTTGACAACCTGGCAGAGTCCGCCTATCTCTCGCAGTTCCGACCGGATGGAGGTCCCGGCAGTATAGTCGAGGCAAACGACATGATGTGCCAACGGCTCGGCTATGAGCGGGAGGAGCTGATTGGAATGGAGCTTGCCACGATCATCGCCCCCGAATATCGTGATTTGGTGGAAAAAAACCTTGGGAAGTTCATGGATCGTGCGTATCTCACCCTCGAATCAGCCCATATCCGTAAGGACGGGTCCCGTATTCCTGTCGAAGTGAAACTCCATATGTATGAAACCCTCGGCCGGGGGAAGGTAATCCTCTCTATTGCATCGGACCTGACCGAACGGAAACGACGTGACCGGGCACTGAAGATCCAGCGCGATGTTGCCTTTGCGCTGAACAGGGCCGTTTCCGCAGATGAGGTTGCCTGGGAAGCAGCCGCAGGCGTCAGAAAGCTTGCCCTGGTCCCTGCCTCGGGGTACTACCTGATCGACGATAAGACCGGGGAACTCCGGCTCCGGTACTCCGAGGGGGTCACCCCCAAGTTCCGGGAGGAAAACGCATTTTTTTCGGTGAAAGCTCCCGAACTTGCCGGCATTCTAGAAGGGAAGGCACTCTACTGCACCTTTGCCGATCTTCAGGGCTACGGTGCGGTCGGACCAATGTCAATGCACATGCGAGGTACGGCGATCCTTCCGGTGATGGCCTCCGAGGGGCTCGTTGGCCTCATTGCCCTCTCATCAATGGACGAGGATGAGATTGCACCGCTCAGCCGGCCCCATATAGAGTCCATCGCCGCCCAGGCGGGCGTCGCCATAGGAAGGCTGCGGGCCGAGGAAGGGAGGCGGAAAAACGAGGAATCCCTGCGGGCTCTCGTGGATTCGATGGATGAGGTGCAGGCTCTCGTCGGGACCGACGGGATCATCATCGAGGCCAACGCGGCCCTTGCCCGGATGTACGGGAAGACCAAGGAGGAGCTCACCGAGACCTGCCTCTTCGCGCTCTTTGACGATGACCCTGTGGTGAGGTCGCTTCGAAGGGAGAAGATGCGGCAGGCTGCTGACCGGGTCGAAGCGGTCGCATTCAGCGATGAATGCAGGGGGCGTTCATTCGACCATATCTATTATCCGGTTGTGGATGGGGAGGGAAGGGTCTATGCCATCGGTCTTCTTACCCATGACGTAACGGCCATCAGGAAAGAACAGGCCGCCCGTGCCGAGGCGGAAGGCCTCTACCGGATGGTCGTGGAGGCGATACGGTTCGGTGTCTTTGACTTTGACGTCCGGCACCATTCCTTCAAATTTTCCCCGGAGTACTACCAGCAGCTGGGGTATGAGCCCTATGAAATACCGGCGTCCTACGATATGTTGGTCGCTCTCCTGCATCCGGACGACCGTGAGGCGGCCATCCGGCATTTGGAGAGAGTCCTTGCCACGGGCGACGTCTACTTCAACGAGTACCGGATGCGCCGGAAGGACGGGTCGTGGGCCTGGATCAAGTCCCGCGGCAGGGTGATCGCAAGGGACGCAGACGGGAACGCCCTGAGGATGGTGGGTGTCCATACCGACATCACCCCCTGGAAACTCTCGGAGGAGAAGGAGAAGGAATCGGCGCTGCGCCTCAAAAAAGCACAGAATATTTCCCGTATCGGCTACTTTGAATACGATCCGGTGACTGACACCCTCTATGCGGATACTATGACGCAGCGCCTCTTCTGGGAGTCCCAGGCCGCCGAGTCGGCCGGAATTGCTGATTTCCTTGCCGTCGTCCAACCGGATGACCGCAAACAAATTGAGGACGATCTCTCCCGAATCATCGAAAACGGAGGGTCCTTTGACTATACCTGCCGCATCAGGACTCCGTCCGGGGAGATCCGTTGGGTGCATCTCATCGGCGACAGTCTCAAAGATGAGAGTGGCAGGGTGCTGCGCATCATCGGGACCATACAGGATATTAACGATATCAGGATGGCCCAGGAACGCCTCGTCCGCACCCAGCATGTGGTGGACCACTCCCCTGAAGCGATCCTCTTCGTCAGAAACGACGGCTCGATTTTTTACGGCAACGAGACCGCCGTGCGGTCGTACGGCCGCCGCGGGAGCATCTCCGGGCTTTCGATCTTCGACATCAACGTGGAGATCGACGAGGACGTATGGGAGGAGCACTGGCGCCTTCTTACCGGGCAGCATGTCAGCACGTTCGAGACACTCTACCAGCATCGTGACGGCACCGTCTACCCGGTGGAGAGCACCTGGGAGTACATCAAGACGGACGACCAGGAGTTCGGGTGCGTCTTTGTCCGCGATATCAGCCCGCGCCGGAAGATCGAGGCGGCGCTTCGTGAGAGCGAAGAACGCCTCTCCCTCGCCGTGGGAGGAGCCCGGCTCGGGATATGGGACTGGAGGATATCCACCGGCGCGGTTCTCTATGATCAGCAGTGTGCGGACATCCTGGGGTATAGGCCGGATACCATCCCGGGGACCATCGACGGGATACGCCAGCTCTTCGACCCTGCGGACCGGCATTTCATCGATGAGATACGCCGGGACCTTGAGACCGCGGATGATGCCGGGACCATTGAGTACCGGATGCGGGGAAGGGACGGGGTGCTGCGATGGATCCGGTCCCATGCGGTGATTCTCGAACGGCGGTCGGACGGAAAACCGGAGCGGGTCATCGGCACCAACCTGGATATCACCGCTCATAAGGAGGAGGCCCTGCGGCTCGAAAAGAGCGAGGCCGAGCTCTCCGAGGCCCAGACGATCGCCGGTCTCGGGTACTGGGAGTACGGGAAGAACGGGACGTCCCAGTACTGGTCTGACCGGATGTTCGAGATCTTCGGCATCCCGCCGATGGAGGACCATCTGATCTCCGCCAAAGGGTTCCTGCGTATCCTGCACCCCTCGGAACGTGAGGAGGTGGTGCACAGGTTCTTCGAGTCGACCCGGGCGCAGGAGGATTACGAACACAGCTACCGGATTATCTGGCCGACCGGGGAGATACGGCATGTGCATGAACGCTGTCACCACACGTATGACGACGACGCGGGCTACGTCTCGTCCCTCGGGACCCTCATCGACATCACCGATCTGAAGCGGGCGGAGACGGCGCTTCGTGAGAGTGAACAGAAGTTCAGGCTGCTTGCGGAGAACGCCATCGTCGGTATCTACATCATCAGCAGGGAGCGGTTCCTGTACACGAATGAAACGATGGCGGCGATGTTCGGATACACTATCGATGAACTCCGCAAAAAGTCCCCCCTCGATCTCCTCGTCCCCGGCGATGCCGGGATGGTGGCCGGGTATATGCGGGACCTTGTGGAGGGGGTGATTGCCACCGTTCATTTCGAGTCCGTCGGTCTCCGCAGGGACAAGAGCACGCTTGATGTGGAGATCTTCGGGTCGGGGGCGGGAATCGATGGGGGCAACCCGCTGATCCTCGGGACGATCCTTGATATCTCCGAGCGCAAGGCGTCCGAGGCGATGCTGCAGGCCTCCCTTGCGGAGAAGACGACCCTTCTCAATGAGGTGCATCACCGGGTCAAAAACAACCTCGCCCTCATCACCTCGATGCTCCAGATGCAGATGAGGTCGATGGAGGACGAGGAGGCACAGGCGGTGCTGCGGGAGACGTCCAACCGCATCCTCTCGATGGCCCTCGTCCACGAGTCCATCTACCGGTCGGACACCATCGCCCGTGTGAATGCGGGGGACCACTTCCATTCCCTGGTGATGGAGCTCATCGGCACCTTCGCTCCCTATACGGTCATCGCGGCCCGGGTCGATGCCGGGGACTGCCAGCTTACCCTGGAGGAGGCGATCCTCTATTCCCTCATCGTCAACGAGCTCGTGACCAATGCCATCAAGTACGCCTTTGAAGGGAGGGGCCGCGGGACGATCAGCGTGGTGATGGAATGCGGGGAGAAGGGAAAGGTGCTCTCAGTCAGCGACGACGGCATCGGGGTATCGGAGGACTACCAGCCGGGGACCTCCAAATCGCTCGGGATGAACATCGTACGAAACGTGGTGATGCACCAGCTGGGCGGGACGATCGAGCTCGTCCGCGAGGGCGGAACATCGTGGGTGATACGGGTGCCGGCGCGGGAGAAGGGGCCCGGAGCATAGGC
>JAENZA010000064.1 GCA_016841485.1 Methanobacteriota archaeon | reverse complement strand
CGCTCACCTTTCTTGCCGTCGACACCTTCCTCTCCTTTGCGATCATCTGCCTGATGCTCTGGTCGGGGTGGATCGTGCTGCTCTCGCAGGGCGAGGCCTACCTCTGGTATGCGGCGACGACGATGAACCTGATCAGCCTCTCGGTGGTGTCGATTTATAATGAGGTGAAGAGGGGGGAGTGAGGGAAATTAAGAGTTCAGGACAATCTAAAATGGGAAATAACTGCCGAAATTTCACATGATCTGTCAAATTTAAAAGTCCCGATACACCTTTTTTCGATGACCTGCATGAATCACATAGATATACATTATATTGTCATCGAATGAATGAAGAACCCGGTAATCGCCGATGCGTAACGAATGAATTCGTATATCACCTTCGGTGTGTATTACCTTGGCTTTGGAAAAAGGAGATGCATTTGTTGCGTATTCTTCCAATTTATTCCGAATACGTTGTTGAATATTTTTTGGGAGTTGTTCAATGCTGGCAAGTCCATCCGGCGTGAACTCGATATGATACGCCATCAAAGACCCAGTTTTTCCCAGACCTTCTCCGCAGGGACCGTCTTCCCTGAACGAATATCACGGATACCCCTTTTGATGCAGGCCACCGTCTCTTCAGAGAGTTCCTCCTCCGGTTCATGCGAGGCAGGAAACCATGCCGGGGTGGTATACTCACTAAACTCCCGGGCCGATGAACAGCGCTGAAGAGCATATTCATACTCAGGAGTAGGTTTCCGGAGGTTTCCCGAAGAATTATAAGGTGACTCTCCCTTCTGAGACGGTATCTTCTTTACGCACATGAGGATTCCCCTGATTCAGCTCCCGGGGATAATACAGTTTTCGGTCTACCCATTTAAATCCCTCATGTTTGGTGATCACTGCCACCTCCACCGGACCGCCAACGGTTGCGGCTCCGGGAGTGAATCGGCTGAAATTGATTGTCATGGTTGCTAGAAATTTGGCGAGATCAATTGCGTCCTGGATTGGCATTGCCTGTGGCACCAGAGGGATTGCAGTCTTTGACTGAAAATGCTGGAGTAGTTCGGATATTTTTTCTTCTTCTATTCCGCGTTCCAGCAAAGCAGACGCAATAAACGGGCTGTATCCAAGAACGAGTCGACTTATGGCATCTGTTTCGCCACCCCACGAAATGCCGCAGTCCGCGTCATCACGCACTTTTTCAGGCCCGGTCGAGGATCCATTTTCAATGACGATGCGGTATTCTTCTGCAAGGCTTTTCCCTGCCGAATACCCGGCAACAAAAAAGCCGAGCGTGGGTGATGCCTCCGACGCACCATACACGTCCAGATATTTTTCCAAAAAAAACGCATCGACCTTTTCTGCGATATCTTCAACCGAATGATCCCCTTTTCCAAGAGAATAGGCAGTACCATCCGTCATGAACTGGACCCTGAGATCCTTAATCAAAGTAGAAAGCGAGCTGTTTCCTATCGAACCAAGGCCATAACTGATAATTCCGACAGGGAGGCCCCCATTCCTTTGACCGTCGGGTTTGTAGAGATGAAATATCTTATTTGCATTATTATAGACATTGACAACCCGGCCTTCCTGATCGATGATGGTACTTGCGCTGTCTGCGGCAAGAACAACGCCGTCATTCACCTTCAGGGTAATCGCAACCGTCATGATATCTCACCTTGGTGTGCGTGACCAATAATATTTCTACAGGGTATAATTCGTTCGTGAATTTCCTGCTTTTTGAGACACCCGATACTCCCAATATTCCGAGAGTGTCAACTCCACTTGACTTACTCGCGGGGATCGGCATCTATGTCAGGTAGACCTGAAATCTTGAACACTCACGCCATCATATGCACCTGCAAACAACTGTAAATTTTACAATAATTTACAGATACCTTTTTTATGACCCACGATCAATACCACCTGTAAACAACTGTAAATTTTACAATAATTTACAGTTTTTAGGAGATGCCCCGATGCGAATCCCTGAAAAACCCCCGGATGCGAATGCCCTGCTTGCGCAGTATAGAGAGGAGTTCTCGAAATTTTTCCTTGCATACACCACCGGAGACGAGGAGATCACCGATGCGGTGAAGCAGTACACTGATACCCGGTACATCCACTGGGACGACCTAAGGCATCGGCACCTTCCATTCAAAAGGGACCTCTTCTGGCTACTCCTGAAGTACATCCGCAACTATGCCGCCGTAGCCATCGACATCGGCGACGAATCGTTCAAATTCGTGATGCTTGGAAAGTTCCAGCGGGAGCTCCACCTAATCGACAAGGCATCGCCCGCCCCTCTCGATGCACTGATCGGGGAGCGGCCGAGCGAGGCGAACAAGCGGCAGTACCTCGCCAACTCGATCATGGAGGAGGCGATCGCGTCCAGCCAGCTGGAGGGAGCGGCGACGACACGGCAGGTCGCCAAGAAGTTCCTGCGGGAGGGAACGGCCCCGAAGAACACCTCCGAGCGGATGATCCTGAATAATTACCAGACGATCCGCGCCCTGAAGGACCTGAAGGAGGAGCCGCTCACCCCTGAACTCATCCTCACCATCCACCGGATGATTACCGAGGGCACGCTGGAGAGCCCCGAGGACGAGGTGCACCTGAGGACGTCCAACGACATCGTGGTCCGGGACAAGGTGGATTATGAAAAAATCTACCACACCCCTCCTGATTACACGAAGATACCCGGCATGCTCGAGGACCTCTGCCGGTTTGCCAATGACGAGGAGGTCTTCGTGCACCCCATCGTCAAGGCGATCATCCTGCACTTCCTGGTGGGCTACATCCACCCCTTCAACGACGGGAACGGAAGGACAGCGAGGGCCCTCTTCTACTGGTACGTGCTCAAACACGGCTACGGGCTCTTCGAGTATCTCTCCATATCGCGTATCTTTGTCAGCGCTCCGGCCAAATACACGAAGGCCTACCTCTACACGGAGACCGACGAGAACGACATGACCTACTTCATCGACTACAACATCGCCATCATCTCGCGGGCGATGGAGGAGCTCCGGCAGTATATCGAGGAGACGCGGGCGGAACAGCGCAACGCCATCACGCTCGTCGAAGAGATCCCGGAGATCTCATTCCGGCAGGCGGAGATCCTCAAGGACTTCATCCGCCACCCGGATCGCCCCTACACGATCAGCGAAGTCGCCGGGAAATACAAAATATCCCTCCCGACGGCACGAAGCGATCTTCTCGGCCTGGAGGAGAAGGGACGGCTGCGGAAACTCCGCGATGGGAAGAAGTGGGTGTTTTTTTTGGGGAGGGGGGCTGTATAGGGAACGGAGAGGGGAAGAGTTCGGATCATGTCCCCCGATTTACATAGGAGGCAATAGCTATCTTTGATTTTTTGCTCTATCTAAAATTGGATTTAAATATTTATATCATTTTAACTTAATTTTCTTAAAAATAACATAAAATTCTAAACATACAATAAGCGCAATTAGTGTGAAGCCTATGTTAAGAACATTTAATTTCTGAGTTCTGGGGTCTAAATAGAGATTTGTTGATTCATTTCCAATAATTATGGCATATCCCGTATCTTCGTATATAATGTAAGGATTCATGCTGTTTTTCTGAACAGTAACGAAATACCCCTTTTCTCCAAGACTTATTGTAAAATTAGAGGTTCTCTCCCGTATGACTATATCGCGCCTTGAGCTGTTGGGGGTGATAACTATTTTATCGATATTTTCAGGAGTGATAACTGAAAGGTTGCCCAAATTAAGATAATTTTGGGATACTACCTCATTAGTTCCGTAAACCAAAATTTGTGAATATCCATTGTACCAAGACAGATTGTTGTATATTTCAGGACTATTAAACCAAGAATTCTCATAATCATGACCATCGCGATAATAATGATAAAATAGAGTTGGATCTACATGAACCCAAGTTTCATTAAGAAATACTTCGTTCCAAAAATGATCTTCGCAATTTGTGAACACAATTCTAGAATTAAATCCCGCGTTTGTAGCGGTTTCATTGAATATTAAAGCCAATTCATAACAAGCCCCAATATTATAATATATTGCTCTGTATGGATCTGAGGAAGATATTATTGATCTAAATCGAGGATTTGTTTCTTTAAAGGAAATATTACCGTAATAATCAAAGAGAATAAAATTATAATGATTTTTTTTGTTATATGTCTGAAAATAATCGTCTACAATGAATACAAGAATTTTTTCAATTTTGTCTTTGGAATTAGGTTCATTGGAAGATTGCTCCACAATATCTGAAATTATTTTGTCACCGCCATTATGTGATGTTCTAAACTCAGATAATGCTAAAAAGGCTACTGAGGTAACCACAAAAATTAGAAGAAAAATGAGAATATATTTTTTAGACATTAAATTACGGTAGATTTGTATCGTAATATACTTTTATTCCAAATTAATGTGGGATGCACAAATTTGTTACAATAACCCACCTCATCCCCCCATCTCCTCCGCCATCTCCCTCGCCTTCCGCCGCATAAACCACTCCATCACCGTCCCCGCCAGGTGGTAGAGGGAATTGACCCGGACATCCTCCACGAAATATTTGGTCTTCTTCTCCAGCCAGCCCCGCTCCTTCCAGTACCGGTAGTCGGCGGGGAAGATGCCCTCCATCTCCGCGAAGGTCGCCCGCTGGCCGTGGAAGAGCATGATGTCGCTGAAGGAGGGGGACGGCCGCTCCGGGCGCCGGAGGGCCTCAAGAAATGCGTCCGCCGCCTCTTCCAGTTTTCTCTCGTTCTCCGCCGCAATGGACGGCGGGACCGGGTCGTCGGGGGCGAGAAGCCCCACCCGGTGGGCCACGTCAAACCCCCATACCGACGCGACGAGGTCCATGTACTCGAGCACCCCCTTCGTGCCGAGTATCCCCGCCGTCGTGACGAGGAGCGCCGTCTTGCCGAAGAACCGGGGCCGGTGGAAGATGTAGGAGAGGCGGTCGACGTAGGTCTTGAAGAGACCGGAGACGTTCATGCCGTAGACCGGCGAGGCGAAGACGACGCCGTCGGCCTCCTGCATCCGGGCCTCGATCGACGCCGCGTCGTCGTGGAGCGGGCACTTCTCCTCCCCCCACCGGAAACAGCTGAAGCACCCCCGGCACCCGGCAAGGTCCGCCTCCGCGAGCATCAGGTACGAAAACGTCACCCCGTTCGGCGACCCCGAACGGGCGGTCATCATCTCTTCAATCCGCTGCACAGCGTGGTAGGTATTTCCCCTTCTCGGGCTGCCCATGACAACGAGGATCTTCATCGCATCTCTCCCCTTTGGAGTTCACTCTCTTCCGGGGAGAAGAAATACCTTCTCCGGCCCCGCCGGGAGAACGGCAGGACTCCGGGGAAGGGGGATGAGGCATGACGATGGGCATACCCCGCGTACTCCGGTACGAAACGGGCAATCCGCGGCCTTCAATGTCCCGCACCGGAGCATCCGTTCCACCGGAAGGACCGCTTCAGGAGGTGGTGCGGGAAAGTGCTATACCGATCCCCCCGGTTACTAACTGTATATGCCCGGACTCCACCGCATCCTGGACGATACGCTTGCAGGACACATCCTCTCCGAAGAGGAGGCGCTCCTTCTTCTCACCACGAAGGACCGCGGGATATTCGCCATCGCAGAAGCGGCCGACCGGTTGCGGGAGGGCCGCTGCGGTGATGCGGTCACCTACGTGCGAAACCAGAACATCAGTGTCACCAACTGCTGCGTCAACGCCTGCGGATTCTGCGGCTTTCGCCGGACAGCCGGCGATGCGGAGTCCTTCTTGTTCCCGGAGGAGGTCATCCGCCGTAAGGTGCGGGAGGCGAAGGAACGGGGCGTCACCGAGATCTGCACGGTCAGCGGGCTGCACCCGGACTTCACCGCGGATTCGTACACGGACATCATCCGGCTGATACGCGAGGAGGCGCCGGAGGTCCACATCCACGCGGCAAACCCGATGGAGGTTGCCTACGGGGCGGAGAAGAGCGGGATTTCCACCCTCGAGATGCTCGAACGGATGCAGGAGGCGGGGCTCGGCACCCTCTGCGGGACGGCCGCGGAGATTCTTACCGACCCGGTGCGAAAGGTGATCTGTCCGGGCAAGATCGATACGGCGACGTGGGTGCGGATAATCAAAGAGGCCCACGCTTTGGGGATTTTGACGACGGCGACGATCATGTACGGCCATGTGGAGACGCCCGCGGACATCGTCGCCCACCTGAGCATTCTCCGGGATATCCAGGAGGAGACGAAGGGGTTCACCGAGTTTGTCCCGCTCTCGTTTATCCACTACAACACCCCCCTCTACCGGCAGGGCATCGCCCGGGCGGGGGCGACGGGCAGGGAGGACCTCCTCATGTACGCCGTTGCGCGGCTGTACCTGCACAACTTCGGGAACATCCAGGTCTCGTGGGTGAAGCACGGCATCAAATTCGCCCAGCTGGCGCTTCTTGCCGGCGCAAACGACCTCGGCGGGACGATGTTCGAGGAGTCGATATCAAAAGGAGCGGGGGCGACGAACACCGACTACCTGGACCCGGCGGCGATGGAGCGGATGGCGGACGATATCGGACGGCCGCTGGTGCAGAGGACGACGCAGTACGGGGTTCCCTGAGCGGCCCTCCCCCCTTCGGCTTCACCGGATGCGTACGCCATCCCCACTCCGTCCCCACTCAATGTCCGCTCTGTCCCCACACTCTTCCCACTCTGTCCCCCCCTGTCCTCACTCCATCCCACTCTCTTCTCACTCTCTTCCCACTCTCTTCTCACTCCATCCCACTCTCTTCCCACTCTCTCCCCACTCTGTTCACGCTCCGTCCCCACTCCATCCTCACTCGTTACCCCACTCTTTCACCCACTCCATCCCCACTCTATCCTCACTTCTTCAGCGCCGACCCCTTCACCGTAAACGACCCGCCGTGCATATTGATCCACTGCGCTTCCACGACGCCGATGTGCTGCCCGCACCGGGGGCAGTAGACCCCGGTCGCCGCCCCGACCTCCGCGTCCTCCTCGCGCCGTACGGTATGATCGCTCGATATGCGGGTCTTCCAGCAGTGCAGCAGGCGGCCCTTGCCGATCTTCTGGTACCGGAAGAGCTTTGCCCCGCAGGCGGCGCAGTGGACCGTGATCATGGGTAGGGAACAATCTGGCAGACGGCCTTATATGGGTATGTGGGCCGGGTCCGGCGTCCGCGATACGTGGGTGCCGGCCGTCACCGGAAAAAAAGATCAGAGGGCGGAGATATTCACATTGCCGTTGGTGCAGTCGATTGCGATCGCCGGTCCGCCCGCTCCCAGCACCCCTTCAACGATCGTCGCGGTGTCCGTCGTCACCTCCAGCGGGAGCCCCTCCACCGAGATGACGCCGTTTTTGGTGGTCACGGCAAGGAGGGCGTCAAGGGTGGGGTCGACGGCGAGGGCGATGTCCCCGTCCTTCGCTTCGATGGTGACATCCTCTTCGACATCCCACATCTCCGCCTCAATCCGTCCGTTTCTCACCGTCAGGTCGCCGATGCCCGTGGTGTCCCGGATGTCGATGTTGCCGTTTTCGACCGCCGCCGTCACATAGCCGTCGGTGGTATTGATGAGGACATTGCCGTTGAAACAGGACACTGCAATGTCACCTTTGGTGCCGGCGATCCTGACATCCCCGTTCGATACGGTCACGGCACCGACGGTGACGTACCGGGGAACGGTGATGTCCATGTCGACCGTGGCCCGCGGCGGGAGGACGGAGGTCCATTTGGTCCGGATCTTCAGGAGTCCCCCCTTGGTGGCGGTGATCTCCACCTTCTCCAGCTCCTCCTCCCCATGCCGGCTCCGCGTGACGGCATGGAGGACGACGTCCCTCACATCGCCGCGGGTGATGGTGACCGGCCCGCTGGGATTTTCCACGGCGAGGACGGTCTTCTCGTTTGCCCGGTAGTTCTCATCGAAGGATGCGGTCACCTCGGGTCCCGTTCCGCCATCGGTGCATCCGCACACGAGAGCAGCGAGCATTAGTACCACAAATAATGATGCTGGAAGAATTATTTTCATCATTGCCCTTCAGACCACCGGAGATATCACTCTTGAAAGATTTAGGTATGCCGAAGCTCTATTTTGTTCCGGTTCATGGACGGCACTCATGGCTCTTCTGGCGTGTTCTGATCCAGGCGGACCGGAACGTGCCGGTAGGCCCGGACCATGGTTACCCATGCCCGCAGGCCTCCATGGCCGGATGCACTTCTTCATTCTGGGCCTGCCTCTAACCTGAGCGCTCGTGCC
>JAENZA010000063.1 GCA_016841485.1 Methanobacteriota archaeon | reverse complement strand
AGTGCGGGGACGGCGGAAGCCGTCATCCGGCAGGGGTTGTCCGTGAGGACCGGGGTCCACTTGAAGTATCCCTCTCCTGCCTGGGCCGAGAGAAGGTGGTCAACAGGGCTTGCACCCTCCTTTGTCCAGGTGGCCGGGTTCTCGCCTGCCGCGACGAGCGCCTGGATGACCCAGGCATCCGAAGCGGTGTTTGCCGCACTCGAGCCGCCATAGTTGAACCCGCCGTTCTCACTCTGGACCGAGCGGAAAAATTTCATCGCCTTCGTGATCACGGGCGACGACGGGGATGTGTCGGCTGCCATCAGGGCCTCGACCGCGGAGGCGGTATCGTCGCAGTCACTCTCAGCGCCGGGTGTCCAACCGAAACCGCCATCGGCGTTCTGCTGTCCGGAGAGCCATTTCGTCGCAGCCGAGGTGTCCTCACCAGCGGCGGCAAGGGCCATGACCGCCCAGTTCGTCGTATAGATGTGATCGCCAAATGAACCCGAAGGTTCCTGCTTCGCCTTTAAGGAGGCGACAAAGTCGGTTCCCTCAAAATTATACGGATCTTCCCCGACTGCGATGATGGTAAGAATCATCTTTGCAGTTTCGGCCGTGCCATCGATCGCGATCGTCTCCGGGGCAATCGCATGGAGATAGTCGACGGCCGAAACCCCGTTCTGTGACCAGGTGTGGGGGTTCTCGCCGGCGGCGACGATGGCCATGATCACCCAAGTCGAGGTGGCGGGACTCGTCTCCCGTCCTTCCTCGCCAAACCCGCCGTCATCACGCTGGCAGGACGCCATATACGCAAGGGCTGCATCAATCTGCTGGTCATCGGCCGAAAGCGGGTAGGCCCCGGCCCCTGCCCCTGCCGTACATGCAATGCTGCAGAGCAGCACTATCGAAAAAAAAACGAATTTAGTTCTGTTTCCTGTCATGTCTTCTACTCCACCAAAGTACTGTAATTCCCGCACCCGCAAGACCGGCAAATGCAGGGAACGGGGTCTGTGTCGGTTCCGCCTCCTCCCCGGCAGAGGGGGTTTCAGGCGCCTGCTCTGCATCGGATGGGATATTTGCTGCAGGAGGCTCCCCTGCTGCAATGAGGACGAAGGACGAGAATCCCGCTGGTGAATCGGCTTCGATGCAGACTGTGCTGCCTTCGAATCTGACCGTGGGAACAATGACCTCGACATCCCCGTTATTCCCGATATGTACGATGCGAAGGCTCTTAGCTCCTCCGTGGACGTTTACCCACGCCGCATCCATCTCAATCGTCATCGACGCCGTGCCGATGTCCTCACCATTGACCAGGTTGGTCTCCTTTACATCGATGGCGAAGCCAACCGCCGCGGGGTATGGTGCATCCGGCAGGGTGGCGAGCATCTCCCGCGTCTCTGAAAGCGACGGGCCGGTGCTGAGCGAGGTGAGGATCTGTGCACCGAACGGCATGGAGTAAAGTTCTGCACCTGCCGAGACCATCACATGGCCCGCATCCGGCAGATCGTCCTCCACCGCGGATGTCCGGATGGTGATCGATTCAACCGGTCCCGTGATGATGCCACGGACCTCTTTGAAATCAACGAAGCGGATGAAGAGGGTGGCGCCGCCTCTTGTTACAATGAAGGTGTTCTGCTCCATTGCGACCTCCTCGCCCGCCGCGGCGGCCGCCCCCATGTCTACGCTGAGCATCATCCGGTTCTGGTCAATCGTCAGTGAAGCACCTGCCGGCAGGCCGATGGTGCTGAGCCGGCCGACGGTCGACGAGCCCGTGGTGGCCGTATCACTTGTGCCGGTATCCGTCCCGTCATCGCCGCCGGAAATGCCGCCCGTGGTGATGGCGGCGATTGTTACCGCATAGCCATAGACATGCTCACTCTCTGCAGGCGTGCTGGACATCGACTCACTCCAGTACCATATCACCTCATCGCCGGTTTTGAGGGTGTAGGTGTTCGCTCCTGTTCCCGGGCTCGCACCGTTCACCAGGTACATCCATCCCGAGGCTCCGCTGTTTGCGACTCCACCGATCGCATCGACGAAGAGCGACCCGTACTCGGTGTAGAAGCCGTCATCCACGCCGAACGTGAGCCCGGCCGCATCGAGGACACCGAGGGCCGTGATGGTGCTCACATTGTAGGTCTTCCCGCTCTCACCGGTGGCCGCAAAGGTGCCGGGGATTAGGGTGATGCTGGTCAGGGACACGGAGGGCGTCGGGGCTGGAACCGGGTCGGAACCACCGTCATCACCTCCACCGGTGGGCACGCCGGGGATGGCAGGGCCGAAGCAGTAGACCATGTTGTAGTACTCGCCACCGATGTAGAGGCGGCCGTCGGCCGTCGCCGGAGATGAGGAGTAGAACGATGCCCAGTTCCCGTCCGCGGGGGCAGTCTGGGTATAGTGCCATACCTCGTCGCCCGATCCGGCATCGAGGGCATAGACCGTTCCAGCTGCGTTGCTCGTTGCAAAGTAAACATTTTCTGTGTCCGTTGCCGGGGTAACACTCACCTTAGCGGCGGCAAAGTGCCACGCTTCGGCACCGGTTGTGGCGTCGTAGCAGTGGAGACCGTCAGTCTCGCCGACATAGAGGAGGCCGTCCTTCATGGCCGGCGTCCCGGTCGTCCCGTTGATAGCGACCGACCAATCCGGAGACCCGTCTGTCGCATTGACCGCAAAGAGCATATCATCGGTGGAAAAGTAGACCGTCCCATCCCCGCATACAGGTGAGGACCGGATCAGGCTGTCTGTTGTGACGTTCCATCGCTCCTGGTAGGTCAGATCGTCGATGGCATAGAGGGTGTGCGTCCCGTTTCCGGCGAAGTAGACCGTATCCCCATCCCCTACGGGGGTGGTGAAGTAATCGATCGTCCCAGCCGTCTCCTTTTGATAGGTCAGGGTGCCGTCGAGACTGAAGACATTCATGGTTCCGTTCAAAGTCGAGAGGACGAAGAGGCGGTCGTTCCAGACACAGGGGCCGGAGTTCACCTGCGACCAAGGGGTGACCGAGGCGGCGTCATCAAGCGGGGTGCTCCAGACCGTCGCCCCGGTCCCGGCATCGACGGCGTAGAGGGCGCCGTTTGTACCGCGTGCAAAGATCATGTCCGCCCCGACGGCAATAGGCGCGACGGACCCATACCCGTCTGCAAGGGTGTTCTTCCACGCGAGTACGCCCGTGCTACCGTCAAAGCAGTAGAGGTACATCTCCTCATCCGTCTCACCAAAGAACATGTCTGGCCAGGTCGTGATGTACATCTTCCCGTTATACAGGAGGGGCGATCCATCCGGGGATTCTGCCACTTCGGTCTGCCAGCGGACAGTGGCGGTGTTCGGGCCGGTGCCATGCTCTGGTCCGACCGGAGTTGAGGTTCCCGCAACATCGCCGACCGTGATATTGACGTGGGTCAGTTCGTTGCCGGTCGCATATTCGGTATAGGTAAAGCGTACGACATCCCCGGTTTCGACCCGGTTGCCACCGAGACCCATGGAGGCATAGGCATCATTGATGTACACCGCCCAGTAATACGACCAGTCGCCAGTCCGGTTGGTATGGGCAATGCCGTCCAACGTGAAGGTCCCGTAGGTGGCATATCCCGAATCACTGATATAAATATCAAAGAACCCCATCTCCGACGCCTGGATCAGGGCGCCGAGGTCCGTGTCGTTGTTCACCAGGTACTCCGCCCCGTGGTTTTCAGAGGGAGAGAAGAGGAACGTCGAATTGTCCAGCGAAACGGTTCCCTCCCAGCCGGGGAAGGCGAGCATATCGTCGATGGTGATGCTGATGGCGTACTCCGCGTCGTCATGCGCCATTCCGTCCGGGCCGTAGAGGAGTTCGACGATGTCACCAGGCTGCACCTGCACCCCGGACATCCCGGTACCCGATGAGGCGCCGTTGTACCAGAACTGCCAGTACTTATCAGGAGGTCCGGGGGCGTATACCACATCACCGATCGGCCCGACAAAGAAACCCCACTCATCATAATACGAGTACTCGTATGAAAAATTGCCAATCTCTGATGCCTCATGGAACGCAGCGAAGGCAGTCGTGTTCGACTCCTGGTGGCCATCTATATCAAGCATTGTCCCGTTTATCATCGTCACCCCGCCCGTCCAGCCTGGGAAGGGGTCGATGGCCTCGACCGTGATGTTCACCACATCGGAGGCGTTCGTCTCATTTGCCCCCCACGGGCCATAGGCAAAGACGAGGACATCGCCTGCCGAACATGCATAGGAGGAGGCGCCGACGTCGCTTGCATTGCCGTTAACATAGAAGTTCCATGACTGTGCATAATCACTGGGGGTTGAAACCCCCCCAATGGTGTCAAGGAACGCACCCCAACTATAGTATGTCACGCCATAGGTGAACCCAGTACCATTGTCATACACATGGGAAAAGTTCTCAAGTGCGCCGAGCGCCGAAGTCTCCGACTCCATGTGCGTTCCGTCGAGGGAGAAGGTCATCCCCTGCGTCAGGGTGACATTTCCCGTATATATGAAGGCCGATGCCGGCGCAAACAGCAGAACCATGCCAACGACACAGAATATGCAAATAAGAATATTATCTTTCACTAACCCAACCTCACTTGTTCAAGCTCTTGGGATCTGGTTAACTCCAGATAATTTAAATTATATCATTTTTTTCTGATAAACTTTGGATTCAACAACAATGAGGCGCCTGAGGCGCCTGAGATACCGTCGTCCCCCTCTCTTCTCGAATCAAAACGAAGAGAGGAGATCTTTCGGCCGTGCGACCCGCACCGCCCCCTTCTCCTCAATGCATCTGAGGACGGCATCGAGCCTCCCGTCGGTATAATCGGTGAACTCCCCGCCTTCCGGTATATAGATCATCACCGGGGTCGTCTCCTGCTCGCAGAGGACCTCGAGGTTGGCGAGGTTCCCCGGCCCGACCGGCATCGCTGTGAGGACGGTAACGTCGGCTGCCGCCACCATCTCCCGGAGTGCCGCCGTCTCTGCAGGCCCGATCGGGGAGAAAGGAGGAATGCAGAGCACATTCATCCCAAGCGCCGATGCCGTGCAGGTATCCGAGTCGCCGTCGCAAAGGATGCCGGTCGTCACCTCGTACCCGGAGGCACTGAGGCGGTACATGAGCCCTGCGCCCGAACCGCCGCCGCAGACGAGATGGACCCGTTTCGATGGTGTCGCGGGGGATCCTGTGGAAGAGGAGGAACGGCGGGCCGTCCCCTCGAGTGGGAGGACCATGGGGCGCCCGGTCACCGGGTGGGTCTGGATAAGGGCGTCGATGCCATAGTGTTCCCGCAGGTTCTCCCGGGTAAGCACCGCTTCAGGGGTGCCTATTGCACGGACCTCGCCGCCCGCCATGAGAATAATGCGGTCACAGTAGGCAGAGGCGAGGTTCAGGTCATGGAAGACCCCGATCTTCGTCACCCCTGCCCCCAGCGCGCGGATGATCGAGAGGATCTCCACCTGGTGATTGATGTCAAGATGCGCCGTCGCCTCGTCCAGGAGAAGGAACCGCGGCTGCTGGGCCAGGGCGCGGGCGATGATCACCCGCTGGCGTTCGCCGCCGGAGATATCCGTTACCGGGCGGCCAGCCAGATGGGCGATGCCGGTAACCGCCATCGCCTCCTCCACCACGCGGTAGTCCTCCGGGCTCTCCCGGGAGAACCGGGTGTGGTGCGGAAACCTGCCCATCATTACGATGTCTTTGACCGTGTAGGAGAACCTGACCGACGTCTCCTGCGGGACGACCCCGAGCGTCCGGGCAAGCTCCTTCGGGTCGTAGTCCTCCAGCAGCCGGCCCTCGATGGTGACCGCACCCGTCCTAGCGGCAAGCACCCGGCTCATTGCCTTGATGAGCGTCGTCTTCCCCGACCCGTTGGGCCCGATGATCCCGATGAACTCCCCCTCAGCAGCATCGAGGCAGATGTCGCGGATGATGTCCTCTGCGCCGTAGCCTGCCGCAAGGCGGTCGGTCCGTATCATACCTTCGACCTCCTGCGCAGGAGGAAGACGAAGAAGGGGGCGCCCACGAACGCGGTGATGACGCCCACCGGCATGTCCCCCAGAAACGTCCGGGTGATGGTGTCGGCCCAGAGGAGGAAGATGCCTCCGGCGACCATGGCGGTGGGGAAGAGAACCCGATGGTCCGGGCCGACGACGAGGCGCATCACGTGGGGGGTAATAAGGCCGATGAACCCGATGGAGCCGGCGATGGCGACGGCGATACCGGTGATAAACGACGAGACGAAGAGGAGGATGCGCTTGAAGGTCTCCACGTTCACCCCGAGATGCACGGCGTCCTCTTCACCGAGGGAGAGAACATTGAGATCCTTTGCATAGACGATGAGGATGAAACACCCCGCAATAATGAGGAGAGACAGGTAAATATCGCCCCACCCGACGGTCCAGAACCCCCCCATCATCCAGTAGACGATCTGGTGCAGGCTCTTGCCGGCCGAGTACATGAGAAACGAGAGGATGGCAGAGAAGAACATGGAGAGGGCAACACCGGTGAGAAGGAGGGTCTCCACCGGCGCCCGGCCGTTTCTCGTCGCAAGGGCGTAGACGAGGAAGGTCGCCCCGGTCGCCCCCACAAAGGCAAAGACGGGGAGAAACATCCCGCCGAGAAAGACGATCGCAACTGCTGCACCGAGGGCCGCACCCGACGAGGTGCCGATGATATAGGGGTCGGCCATGGAGTTCCTGAAGAGTCCCTGCATCGCCGTTCCCGCCGCCGCAAGACCTGCCCCGACGAGAAGCGCCGCGAGCACACGGGGAAGACGGACGGAGTAGACGATCAGATATGCCGTTGCATCCGGGAAAAAGGGGGCGGCGTTCTCTCCCGAAAGTAGCGCGGAAAGGGCGCTGGAGAGATCCGAAGGAACGAAGGAAGAGACGGGGATCGTCGTCGGGCCGATGCTGAGCGCCAGAACAAGAGACAGAAGCATGGCACAGACAAGAACCAGCGCGACCGCTCCGTTTCTCCTCCCGGTTCCAGTAAGCATGCAGTACAGTTTCGGGCGAGAAATAAAATACGTTTGTTTTAAAAAAAGCTAAGTGGCATTCCGGCGCCGGTCAGCTCCCACAGAAGCGGTCCCGTATTTGGAGGGCGGATAGGGGAATATTCGGTACATCCGCGTTGCCCGGGGCGATGATTACGTGGATGAAACGCGGCCCCCTCTCCCCGGCGGTGTACGCCGCGACCAACTCCTCCGGCGTCTGCACCTTTACCGTGCTTGCAAACCCGGCACCCCGGGCGATCAGTTCGAGGTCCGCCCCCGCCCATGCATGGGTCATCTGACTCCCCGTCGACCCGAAGGCGCCGTTGTCGAGGGCGACGATGGTCAGGTTTGCCGGTGCTTCTGAGGCGATGACCGGCAGAATCGCCGTCCCCAAGAGGCTACCGTCACCGTCGAAGACCACCACGTCGCGGTCCTGCCCCAGGGCGCAGCCAAACCCGATGGGGGTCGCCTGGGTGTAACTGCCAAGCATGTAGAAGTTCTCCGGCCGGTCCCTGACGGCATAGAGCTCCTTTGACGGGACGCCCAGGTTTGCGACGGCAAGAGCATCGCCCAGGTGCGGGGCGACGGCCGCGAGCGCATCGTAGCGCCGCATCACCGGCGCAAGGACGGTCCGGTGCAGGTCGCAGACGACCTCCCGCTCACGAACAGGAAACGCCGGCGGAGTCACGGCGGCGCAACGCTCTCCCTCCCATACGGCGGGGGAGATGAGCGCCACATGCGGGCGGCTCTCCGTATAGGCGTCTGCGACGACATCACCCGCACGGGGGAGGTCGTCCGTTGTGTGGATCTCGGTGCAGGCGATGCCCGCCGCTGCAAGGATGGCAGGAAGCCGGGCATTGAACGGCACCTGGGCCTCTATCTGTTCCTGATAGACCCCACGCCATGAGGCGAGCACCGGGAGGGGAAGGCGGTACAGGCAAGGGAGGGTGAGCATTGCGTTGAGCATGTTTCCCAGGCCTGAGGACTGGATGTGCATCACCGGTCGTCTGCCGGCAAGCGCAAGTCCGGCACAGAGCCCCACGCCGTCCTCCTCCCGTAGAAGGGAGATCTCGCGGAAATGCCGGGGAAGAAGGGTGCAGAGGTCCCTCGTCTTGTCACAGGGGAGGGTCGCCATCACCTCTCCCCCTGCCTCCCGTACCACCCGTATCAGCTCTTCTTCATGCATGATCCTTCATCCACCTCGTAAGCATCCCCTCCGCCGCCGTCGTCCCGGCGCCGGCGGCAACCGTGCAGGCCGGCGGCACCCGGTTGAGGGAGTAGTCCTGTTTCACCCTGGTATAACCTC
>JAENZA010000062.1 GCA_016841485.1 Methanobacteriota archaeon | reverse complement strand
AGTGACGGACCGGAGCTATACAGCCCCGCCGAAGGCCTGGCGGGCAGCTGCGGCCGGGAAGATGGCCTCGCCCCTCATCCAGGTGGAATCGGACGCCGTCGTCCCGGTCGATACCGCCTCTGATAAGGAGGAGTGGTCGGCAGCGACGCTCCGGCGAAAGATCAACCGCCTGCTTCCAGAATATCTCATCCCCCTCGGGGAGTCCCGTCCAATTGTTCCGTTCGATGTGACGGATCCAATCGGCGAGGGGAGTGCGGGCCCGGAAGTCTGTCTTTCGGACCCGGCCATCGACCGGTCGGTTTCTCCGTCCCCGCTCTACAGGGGCGGACCCGGTGAGGCACAGCGGCTACTGGAGGTATTTCTGGACGAGAAGCTGGACGGCTTCAGGGACCTGAGAAACGACCCGTCCCTCGACTATGCCTCACACCTGAGCCCGTACCTCCATTTTGGGCAGATATCCCCTCTTGCGGTGGCACTTGCCGCGATAGCGACCGGAAAGGACGCCGTCGAACCCTTCCTCGAACAGCTGATTGTCCGCCGTGAACTGGCCATCAACTTCACCGAGAAAAATCCTGCCCACGCCTCCTATGCGGCACTGCCGGTATGGGCCCGCACCACCCTGGATGAGCACCGGAGAGACCCGCGGCCGTACCTCTATACCCGTCAGGAGCTTGAGGCCGCACGGACCCACGATCCCTACTGGAATGCCGCCCAGGAGGAGATGACCCTCACCGGCATGATGCAGGGCTACATGCGGATGTACTGGGGCAAAAAGATCCTCGAGTGGTCCCCCACACCGGAAGAGGCCTTTGCAACCGCCCTCTTCCTGAACAACCGGTACGAGCTTGACGGACGGGACCCCAACAGCTATACCGGTGTTGCCTGGTGTTTCGGGAAGCATGACCGGGCATGGAAGGAGCGCGGTATCTTCGGGAAGGTGCGGTATATGAATGACAACGGCCTGCGCCGCAAATTTGCCATAGAGGAGTATGTGCAGCGGGTGGCGGCCCTGAAGAACCGCTACGCCGCACCGGGGCAGCATGCAAAACCCTAATACTCCCCTGTAGCAGAGGTTATTCCAGCAATGACACTCACCAAACGTATCATTCCCTGCCTTGATCTCAAGGACGGACGGGTGGTCAAGGGAACGAATTTTCTGGGACTGCGCGATGCAGGTGATCCGGTGGAACTTGCCGCCCGGTACAACGAACAGGGCGCAGACGAGGTCGTGTTCCTGGACATCACCGCATCCAAAGAGGCACGGGGGATCATCATCGATGTCGTCAGGAGGGCTGCTGATGAGCTTTTTCTCCCGCTGACGGTAGGAGGAGGCATCCGCAGCCTTGATGACATGCAGCAGATCCTCCGGGCTGGCGCTGATAAGGTGAGTATCAATACGAGTGCGGTCCAGCATCCCGATCTCATCAACGAAGGTGCGGCGAAGTTCGGGTCGCAGTGCATCGTGGTCGCGATGGATGTGCGGCGAAACGACGAGATGCGTGAAGGAGTCACCCCGATTGAATGTGCGGACGGGAGCGTCTGCTGGTATGAAGTGGTCATCTACGGCGGAAGCCACCCGACGGGCATCGACGCCGTCTGGTGGGCAGAGGAGGCACAGCGGCGTGGTGCGGGTGAGATTCTTCTTACCTCCATGGAGACGGACGGAGTGAAGACCGGATTTGATATCGCTGTCACCCGTACCATCTCCGAACGCGTGACCATTCCGGTCATCGCAAGCGGCGGGGTCGGTGAAAAGGAGCACTTTTACGAAGGTTTCGTCGAAGGAAAGGCGGATGCATGCCTTGCGGCATCGGTCTTCCATTTCGGGGAGATGACGGTGCGTGAGGTAAAAGAAGATCTCGCCGCCCGGGGCGTGCCGGTCAGACTCTGATCTGATCCGTTGGTGCACCCCCCACAATCCCTGACAGGCGGCGCATATGCTCCATCAGACTTTTTTTGAAACCTTTAATGCGTCGCCGGGAGCATGCACTTTCATGAGCATAGCCCAAAGGCCACGGAATTTCATGCTTGCCGGTATGGTTGTTCTTCTGGCAGGAGCGGTGTTTCTGTCCGGGTGCACGGGATATCCCGGTGAGGAGGCCTCCCCCGTGGAGATCACCGTGATTACGACCTCCCCAACAGAAACGCCTGCAGAAGAACCCCCCGGTGCAGAAGAATGGCTGGTATGGCGGGAAGGTTCCAACACCCTCAGTCCCCTGGGTGATTACTTTGCCTACGGTCCCAATGTGGACGGGAAGAAATTCAGGGCGCTGAAGGTCGAGGTGCGCTCGGACAGTCCGGTCACCATCCTCTTCCTTAATGATCATGAGCTGTCAAATTTCGAGACGAAAATGGCCACCAATGCCGGTGACTTCACCCCCGTCGCCCGGTATGACGATGTCAGGTACCACGTCATGGAGGTGGAGGCGGACGACGATCTCAATGTGGTTGTCTGGAACCCTGGTGCCCGCCTGGTCGTTGCAGATGTTAATATCTGGTACCCAAACCAGCCGGTACAGCAGAGCGAATGAACGAATGAATAAAAAATGGTAGTTATGTCCAAAGGACCCGCAGGTCGAGTTCGAGTGCTGCAACCGGCTGGTCCAGCTCGAAGTTCAGGATGACTGCCGGGGAAATCTCACCGAATACCCCCACTTTTTTGCCGTCAACGATAATATCGCCGCGGCGCCCGTCGATGAACGCGGGGTCTGTGGATTCCTCCACCGTGTAGGCGAGCCCCAGTTCACGCAGGAGGGCATCGGCGGTCGCATAAATTTCCGAGAAGTCTGCATCGGTGTGGATGGAGACGGCCGCAATCTTCTGGAAGGTCTCCCGTCCCTCCACCACGTCACCGGTGGCAAAGATTCGCTGCGGCAGTTCGCGGTGGTGGTTGATCTGGAGTGTCTCCATCAGGAGCGGGAGGATATCCGTCCGGACCGTGGTCTGCTCCTCGCTGATGGGGTGCATGACACGAAGGGCGCCCTTGGCCGGTTCGCGCTGCATGTTGCCGAAGAGGACGCGTTCGCTCGTCAGGGTGAACGGCATCATCTCCACAAAACCGAGCCCGGCGACGATCCGCCGCACCGCTCCGGCCATCACATTGACCGGGTGCTCACTTCCTATGGTGAAGGATGCAGGAAGTTCGGCGTTAAAGTTGTCGAACCCGTAGGCGATGGCGACATCCTCAAAGACGTCCCAGTCATGCATGATATCCGCACGGTAACAGGGGATGGTGACATCCAGGAACCCCTCCCCTGCAGGATCGGCACCAATCCGCATCTTTGCAAGAAGCGCCGCCATGGTCCCGGCATCGAGGTCGATGCCCAGCAGACGGACACACTCATCGACACTGACCCTGCGTGTCCGGGGAGCAAGGGACGGCATCGGCGCACCGTTCACCTCGACACTCTCAATGGTCGCCCCCGCCTCCGCAAGCGCAGTGCAGATGATATTGACGGCCGTCATCACCGCCCGTTCGTCGGTTCCCGTGCAGTCGAGGAGGATGTTTTTCGTATCCTCCGTCACCGTGGTCAGCTCGCCGTTGATGATGGGCGGAAACGAGAGCACATTGTCCTTTGCATCGGCGATGAGAGGCATCAGGTCAAATCCGTCGACGATGTGGGCATAGTCAATGCCTTTCGGATGGCGCTGCATGATCTCATCCAGCGTCATCTCTTCCTCAAAGTCGAGGGGAATAAAGGACCGGTCACGCGGGGAGGCGATGTAGGAGAACGGCGCGGTGACGGTGTCCATGTCGTGGACACCGATGGCAACCTTTCCCCTGCCCCGGCCGACCGCCCAGTGCAGGGCTTCCTGCAGACCCATCAGCGTCTCGATTCTCTCGTTGTTTAAGGAGACGTTTCTGATGACCGCAGATCCCAGGAAGGGCCGTATCCCTTCGAGCTTTGGGTCGATGGAGAAGGTGACGCCCGAGGGTTTAACCGTGTATGCGGGGCATCCGGTTTCAATTCCCAGAAATCCCCGCATGGCCCGGGCCACCCCCTCCGTCGAGAAGAGGTCCGGCCGGTCGGGAAAGAATTCCACATCTGTCTGGTTGTCCTCGAAACGTTCGATGTCGGCGCCGATCATCGGAAGCCGCTCGATGATCGTATCCCGGTCGGTGCCGGTCAGTTCTTCGAGATAGGTGTAGGGAAGATGAATAATCGGCATGGTCAGTTCCTCCCTCCGGTATAGGCGGGATACTCTTTTATCCAGTCGATGTCACTGCGGTAGAGCTGGCGAAGGTCGGAAAGGCCCATGCGCAGCATCGCGACACGCGAGACGCCGAGGCCCCAGGCAAGGACAGGGGTGGAGATCCCCCATGGAGCCGTCACTTCCTCGCGGAAGATACCCGCACCGCCGAGTTCGACCCACCCGAGACCGTCGACCCAGACCTCGGGTTCGACCGAGGGTTCGGTGTAGGGAAAGTAGCCGGGACGGAAGCGGACGTTCTCGAATCCCATCCGGGCGTAAAATTCCTTCAAAAATCCCATGAGGTGGCGGAAGGAGACGCCGTCGTCCATGACAATCCCTTCCAGCTGTTCGAATTCGGGCGTGTGGGTGGGGTCGATCGCCTCACGCCGGTAGACCCTGCCGATACAGAAGGCCTTCACCGGTGGTTCGGGGTTCTTTGTCAGGTGCTGGATGGAAAGACCGGTGGTATGGGTTCGCAGGACGTTCTGGCGAGCCTTGTCCTGGTTCCAGACGCCGCCCCAACCTGCTGATGATGTCGTCCCGCCGTGCTCATGCACATCGCGGACTGCTTCCCAGCCGTCGGGGAGGTCGGCCTCTTCTGCCAGGAAGAAGGTGTCCTGCATCTCGCGGGCAGGGTGGTCCTGTGGCTGGAAGAGGGCATCGAAGTTCCAGAACGAACTCTGGATGATGCTTCCCTGCATCTCCTCAAAGCCCATCTCCAGCAGAATCTGGCGCATCTCGTCGATGAGGTGCTGGTAGGGGTGCACTTTGCCGGGCCACACCTTCTTCGGGAGCTTGCCGACGCTGTACCGGCGCAGGTTCAGGTCCTTCCATGCACCGCTGATGATCTGCTCGCGGGTAAGAGCCCCTACTTCCTCTCTCAGGTCGAGCCCGTCTGCGACGAGTTGTTTTCCCTGGGGGGTGATGGCGATGCGGTAGGAGACGCTCTCCCGTTCTTCGATGAGGCCGCGCCTTATGAGTTCGTTAATGCCGTCTCCGCCTGCGGCCGGGTCGCGGAGGGCTCGTTCGTCGTCGCCTTCGGGTGCATCGCCGGTCTTTTTCACCATCCCTTTCTCGATGGCAATCCAGCCCTTCTTCTTCATCCAGCCGACCGCGATGCGGGCGAGGGGATGGGCCTGGAGGTCTTTCATCGGAATTTCGCCTTCAAAGGAGGCATAGACCTGGCGTTCGGGCAGTCCGAGGGTACTGTACTGTTTCCCTTCGTCGGTCAGTCCGTAGTCGACTCTGACGGTCCGTTCAAGGGTGGCAATCCCCTTGTCGGCACAGAGATGGGCAAACTGGACCACTGCCTCTTCGGTGGTGTTCAGTTCGCCAGCGATAACGGCGGGTTCTGCCTCAGATACCGTATTGAGGACGACCATCAGCCGTTTTTCATTGTAGGTTAGTTCTTCCATCAGTCTCCATCCACCTTGTGTTCTACTTCGTCCATCTTCTCCCTGAATTCCGTAAGAAACTCTCTCACCCGCTCCCAGGTTGCCTTCTTGCAGGTGCCGCACATCAGCTCGCCCGCACGGCAGGCACGGTGAATCTCCGCGAGCTCCCCGTCATCCTCGCACATATGGAAGAGGTTCAGGAGGTAGACCGAACATTTATCCGGTTCGCCGCCGAGCCTTTTTTGCTCCTCGAGGGTCATCCTGCCGCCGGTGAGCGCCGACATCACCTTCTTTTTAATATCCTTGTCGGGGTCGCAGAACCCGAATGAGCTTTCCGGGACACTGGAGGACATTTTGCCTCCCTGCAGGCCCGGCATGAAGTAGTGGTAGGTCGCCGACGGGCTGTAGAACCCATAGCCGCCGTGGGCGATCTCTATCTCACGGACACGGGTGCTGACCTCATCGTAGGCCGCCCCGCGTATATCGACATGCCCCTCGTACTTCTTTGACCCTGCAAACGCCGTGTGGACCGCCGTGAGGGCCGCCTCCGGGGCGTTCTTCGAGCGCACGCTTACATATCCGTCCCGCTGTTCGACGGTGAACATCCTGAGTTTGAATGCCACGTCACGGGTGAGCCGGATATGGGGGTCCTGGTCGAGGCCGACCGGGACGATGGTGGGTGCCGGACCGGCATCCGTCTGTGGGTAGAGGATATCCGCCACCTGGGTTGCCACGCTCATTGCATGGGCGACGGCCGTCTCCTGGCCGAACCCGTATATCGCCTGCAGGTCCGAGAAGTTCATCTTGATGGCCGCTTCAAAGGCAAGATCCTTGACCCGGGTGTTCCTGCTCTGGTAGTAAGTCTCTCCCTCATACCCAAGGGCGTAGAGGCATTGCAGGTATTCCCGTGCATATTCGCCGCATTTTTCCCAGGAGATGCCGCGGACGGCATGTGCTTCACGGTCCGCCACCGCAACGTATCCCTTTCCGCCCTGCTGTACGTGCCAGACGACCTCCTTCATCACCATCAGGTGGCCGAGATGGGGATGGCCGGACGGCATAAACCCCGTCAGTACATGGAAGGGGGAGCCGGTGTTCATGGCCTCTACGATCGGGCGGTAGTCCCTCTGGCCGATGACGATACCCCTGCGTAAAAAGACCGGGGGGTCGGGAATATGTTCCAGAACCGCATCCATCGGTTCGATGCCGAATTCCGTAAAAAATTTCTCCGTATCTATGGACTGGTTTGCAGACCACGGGTTAATCTCCTGCTCCATGGACAGACTCTCATTACAATTTTATTCGGGCAAATTCTATGAATTCAATATTTTTTTGATCTACACATGCAAAAAGCATCTTCTTGCGTACGCTGTGGGCAAGGCGGACGGACCGGGAAATCACGCTCATGGGGAGTGCGATGCCGGATGCGATGGCATGGACCAGCAGTTCGGAATGCTTCTTCCCGCCGGAGTAGACTCGGAAGTGGTGGCCGAATTTGTAGGCGGTCCGCGGGATGTAGCCGAGGTCCCTCATGTGGCTGTAGGTGGCACCTTTCTCCGGTAGCTCCGGGTCTTCTGCTGAGGCACGACGGAAAAATTCCTCCCCTGCCCCGGCATCGGGGTGGAATACGAGAAGGTTGCGTTCCTGCAGGTAGAGGGCCTCCATCGGTGAGAGGAGGAGCCGCGTCTTGTCCAGCGGTGTTCCTATCCAGGCACCTTCCGGGAAGGCATCCCTCTGGAGGGTGAGGACGGTGCTGCCATAGACCCTCGCTTCGATGACCTGGCAGGTGATCACCGGTCCTGCAGGTTTGAGGGCATCGGTCTTCACCTCGTAGTAGGTGATCTCGTCCTCATCATCAACAACGGCAATCACGTACTGCTTGCGCATGTGCCCCGTCGTTCCGACATCGGTGACAACCGCGGTGAAGTTTACCAGGTCCCGTTCGGAAAGCACCCGGATCATATATTGGGAACGGCCCTTTCCCGGTTTCTCCCCCCGCCTGAATACCCGGAAATCATGGGGGCCCGGCTGGATTACATATCCCCGTTCACGCATATCCCGGTACACGAGAAAACGCCGCATAAATCCTTTTTCTACCGAAAAAATATTCAGGAGAGAGGTGAAGTCCTCATTTTTCACCTCTATCTTGTTCCGGTGAACGAGATAAAGAGCCTCCTCCGGTGCAAGCGTCAGCGAATTCTTCGTCGCCCGACCAAAACCGCTCTGCTCATGGAGTGCTGTGCCATCCTTTCCCAGCACGACTGTGGTGCCCTCACGCTGTCCAATCACTCTTCAAGCATTGGGGTCGATCCCTAATAATGATCACAGTGGAGCCGTGGCGGACATACCCCCTGCAAGGAAGGCAGCATACCGGATATTGCCGAGGTCATCCCTGTGTTCGTCCACCGGTGTCTCGCAGATGAAGGGAAGATGGTGCAGAGCAGGGTGATGCAGGACTGCCGCGAGGCCTTCCGCTCCGATCGCTCCAAGGCCGAGGTGTTCATGGCGGTCACGCCCGGACCCCAGTTCTGCCTTTGCATCGTTCAGGTGGACGACATGGATTTTCCGGCTCCCGACCGTATCCTCGCATTCGTCCATCACCGTATCCACCGATGCGGCGGTTCTCAGGTCATACCCTGCGGCAAATGCGTGGCAGGTGTCAAAACAGATCCCAAGGCGCTTTTTTTCACCGGCGCCGTCAAGGATGCCCCCGATCTCATCAAACCGGTTCCCGATGGTGTTCTTTGAACCAGCGGTGTTTTCGAGGAGAATGGTAACCCCGGGGGCATCCGTGTCGAGTGCCGCGC
>JAENZA010000278.1 GCA_016841485.1 Methanobacteriota archaeon | reverse complement strand
GTCGCGGCGAGCCCGAAGAGCCCCCACCGATCAGAGCCGAGGACCTCTCTGAAGATGAGGAAGACGACGACCGCGAGGAGGGCGAAGACGACGCTGTTCGTGAAGACGATGGCGGCGACCTCGGGGTAGACGCCGGGATCGTAAGGCTGCATGGTCCGGATAAACCGGAACGGCGCATACAGCCAGAAAATAAGAACAGAGAGGATCAGCGTGGAGATTGCCGCGCCGTAGACCCATGGAACGCCCCTGAACC
This sequence comes from Methanobacteriota archaeon, assembly GCA_016841485.1. Taxonomy (GTDB): domain Archaea; phylum Halobacteriota; class Methanomicrobia; order Methanomicrobiales; family Methanomicrobiaceae; genus Methanovulcanius. The sequence continues at coordinate 821 of JAENZA010000278.1, read as the reverse complement.
GTGCGTACCGGGGAAACCATTGCTCTACAGAGAAGCAGATCGTGAGAGCGAGAAGAGTCCAGAAGACGATAACGAACAGCCGGAAGTGGTCCTGGAAACCCGAGAAGAGCAGAGATGCAGGTAACGCCAGGACGGGTAACGCGAGCGTATAACAGAGGCAGTTATGGTGCGACAGTTTATACGCCGAAGCCCCGTAGGGCGTATACCCGTAGAGGAGGTTCTTTCCTTCGGTGATGTGGTTCAACTGGTCGGCGCTGATCCACTCGTCGGTGATATAGATGGCCGGGTAACCGACGGTGATCGATAGGAACAGGAATAAAGCAAAAATCAGCAGGCACTTTTTGCCGGGTTCGGCCATAAAAAAAGGGTTTAGTAGGTGCGGTCAAGGATAATCTGTTCAGCACCGTCAGTCCACTTGCCGACGACGAGAACTCTTCCAGAATTCTCATCTGCGATTGTAATTGTGTTTCCAACCTGGAATTTCTTGTCAGTCGCGATCGTGATTTCTCCACCACTAACGCTGGTGTCCACGTTGTTACAGGTTACGATCGTAGTTGGAGCTGTTCCATCTATTGTAATGGTCAACTGCTGGAGGGAAGGCAGATCCGGACCTCCGTTGATCGTGAGGACAATATCGGTGCCGTCAAGCGCCGAAGCGATGGAAACCGTCTTCGTCGTCTGCACATTCCCGGTCATTCCAAACACAAACGCCGCGATGACCGCAGCGAGGATCACCGTGATGGCGACCATGAGGATGACGCCGATAACCGGCGATACCGCTTCTTCATTCTCTCTGAATTTCATCATACACACCTCTTGAC
>JAENZA010000277.1 GCA_016841485.1 Methanobacteriota archaeon | reverse complement strand
CGTTTTCGTATTCATGAACCGTAAGGGGATTTTTCTTGGTGAGGCTAATAAAGGTATCAAAATGGTGCGGCGCCGGCCCTGTACCGGGGGGATTTTTCCCTTTCTTATGCCGTCTGCATCAGGTGCATCCCCCGTTTTCGCCCGCGAACATTTTTCAGGTCTGCATGCCGATGTACGTCTGAGAGAGGTACCTACGATGACGAAATGCCCGGAATGCAAGACGCTCAACGATGACGGCGCCCTGTACTGCTCCTTCTGCGGATATCCGCTCGGGGAGGACGATGCAGAGCCCCTGCCAGCGACACCCCCAGCAGAGCCCCCCGTTGCTTCACCTGCGACGGAGACAACACCCGCAAAGGGCCCGACTCCTCCGCCCGCACCGTCATCTGCCGCATCATCATCTGCCGCACCACCGCAGACGAAGAGCGTGGCAACGGCCGTCATCGCCTCCATCATCTTCCCCGGCCTCGGGCAGACCTACAACGGCTATCTCCTGAAGGGCGTACTCTTCTACCTCGGCATCACGCTCTTCTCCCTCCCGGGATATCCCACCATCCTCCTGGCTGGCGGCATCTACCTGTATGCCATCTACGACGCCTACCGGGCCTCGGACCGGATGAACAAGGGCGAACTTGCCTTCCAGAACTTCAGCTGGGTCAGCATCTTCCTCTACTTCGTCTTCGCGGTCGCCATCTCCATCGCCGCGGCGATGATCCTGACGCTCATGATGACGGCTGCTAATGAATACTACCTCTACACCGATTCCTGCGGCAGCATCTTCGGGTGCTCCTGACCCGTCCATCCGGCAGGAAGGAAAAAAACAGAGCCGGGCGGCGGGCTGCCCGGCCTAATAATAATGCTGCGTGAAGACCACGTCGCTATCCCCGTTTTCAAATTCCGCTTCGCAGCGAAGATCCCGGGTGCCGTACTGGCTCCCGCCGTACATCTCGCGGGGGAGGTTGAACCGTTCGCCGACGAACGGGAACTGCCATCCCTCCTCGTGGCGCCCGTAGTTGTCGCTCACAGCAATCACGATTCTTTCTACTTCCCCGGCACGGGTGCCGCCGGTAAAGAGCAGCTCGA
>JAENZA010000061.1 GCA_016841485.1 Methanobacteriota archaeon | reverse complement strand
GGCAAGACGCAGGGCGGCGAGCCTCCCTGCCGGCCCCCCCCCGATAACCGTGATCATCCGTTTCCTTCCTCCCTTAGAGGACTTCCACCCCGTCATCCATCGGCACTTTGAGGATGTCGCCGGTATAGGCGTTCACCTCGACGATCCGGTTGCCGCGGATCTGCCAGACCGGCACATAGACGAGGCTCAGTTCGACCGAGATGTTGGAGCGCTCGGGGCTGAATTCACGGTCTTCGTAGCAGATCGTGTCCCCCTCGCGCTGGCTGACCCTGACGGTCTTCGTCAGTTCATCGATGAGACCCTCCACCAGCTGTTCCGCCGCCTCTTTTTTCGAGAACTTCGGGGTGAGGACCTGGGAAGAGGCGGGAACGGGCGTATTGTCGATGATCTCCGCCGTAAAGTCACCGGGGAGACCGTTTATCGCACTCAGGGTACCGGTCATTTTCTTCTCGAAGGAGATGATATGGGTCTTGTAGATTTTCTCGCCTGTACTCTCCAGTTCGTAGACCCAGTAGGGAATAAAACGGCACTCTGCCGTCCCCTTGACTCCTGCAATCCTGACCGCCTTCTCCTGGGTGATGGTGACGGGAAGATGCGGGATGTCAATGGTCTCTTCTTCCTCTTCGACGGTGCTTACCACCCGGCGTCCGGCCGGGGCCTCGATGGTCAGGGTGGGCCGTTCTCCCCGGACATAGCTGTGGGTGGCCTTTGCCGCCTGCCGGGCGAGCTCCTCTTCATTCCAGACGGTGCACGTACCGGTATCCACGCCGGTTGCACCCGTCACCAGCAGTTTTTTGCACTCCTGCGGACCGCCGTCGGTGTTGATCCGGTATTTCAGCCATGCAAATTCATCAATCCGGTCCCGTTCATCGGAACAGAGAATGACGACACACTCCCTCTCGTTGAAAGCCGACAGGTCATGACGGCCGTCCCCCTCATCGACGTCATAGCCTGCTGCATTCAGTATCCACTGCACGATTTCCTGCGCTCTTCCGGGGATCATTAAGAGTAATGTGGCCCTTTCCGGTAAAACATATTTGGTTGGATTTGCGGCACGGTTGCCGGTATCAGGAGAAGAAGCTGGTGATGATGTGATTCCAGTAGTTCAGGAAGAGCTGAAGAAACGCCGGTGATTCCGAGTACAGGGCGCTCGGTGTGGTCTCGTCGCCATTCAGCCGCAGGAGTACCCGTTCCCGGTCGGCGATGAAGACCCCTGCCATCTGGTCTCCCTGCAAAAGCCCGGTATCAATGAGGTTTTCGATACTGCGGACCCGGACATGGTCCGGGAGATCTCCGGGAGCAAAGATGCCGTTGGTGGCAAGATCGATGGAGACCGTCCCAGGTATCTGCGCGATGAGGTCCAGTATGCGGGGGGTGATGAGGTCGCGGCTGGCGAAGATGATCACCGACGATGCCGCATTGGAGAACATATCGCTGATACGGTTCTCGATGTTCTCCCGTCCGGAGAGTGTCCAGATCATCTCCTGCTTCTTCTCCTCGCGGTCCTCGCGAGAGCGGTAGATAGCTACGAGCTCCTCCTTTGCCGCCGTGGCGTCAAGTTCTATCTGCCGGAGGAGGTGTTCCACGCCCTCATCCGGGGGAGCGGCATCAAATCGTTTTGGTGTGGTGTTCGAGACACTCACCAGTCCCTTTTTCATCAGTTTGTCAAGCACGGGGTATACCGATGCCCGCGGCACCCCGGATATTTCATGGATTTCCGTTGCTGAGGCGCTCTCCACCCTGAGGAGAGCAATATAGACGAGGGCTTCATATTTGGTCAGCCCCAGGGATTTCAGGTGCTCCTTTACAGGGCCCATATTTTTGGCAGTATTCACCATTGGCATAGGAATATATACCGAGAGGCCTATTAAATGTTGTCACAACAAAGACGACAGGTAATATTATGAATGCGAAACGCTTTGCAATCCTCTCAATAGCGATAATAATGATGATATGCGCCCCTGCGATGGCCGCGGAGAAGATCTCCACCGGGCCTCCCGAGTTGCGTGTCAGCGTCGTTGGGAGCGACGAGTATTATCCCGATGACTATACAACAATCACTATAAAAATAGAGAATACCGCAACCCTCGACTTCCTGTCAGAGGACCCTTCCATGACTGCGAGAGAGGACCGGCCCAATACCGCAAAAAATGTCCTGATCTTCCTTGACCGCGACGGTGCCCCGGTGCAGATTAAGACCAGCGGTCAGCTGGTCGGTGATATTGCCGCGGGCAAGTCCGCGTCTGCAACCTTTGAAATCCGCACAGACAAGGACGCTGCGGCAGGGACCTTTACCCTTCCCGTGACCCTGGAGTACACCTATCTCTACTACTCCGAAGACCTGGGTGACAGTGCCGTCCGGTACTACTACAAGGACAAGACCGAGACCCTGCCCCTCGAGATCGTAATCAGACCGGATGTCCGCATCGAAGTGCTCTCGCTTGAGGTGCAGAACCTGAATGTCGGGACTGAAGGGTACATCGTCGCAACCGTGAAGAATGTCGGTCAGGAGACCGGCGAAGAGGCGACCCTGATAATTCAGCGGGTATCGGGCAGTCCGATCATTCCGACCGATGCCATCCACTTCATCGGTGAGTTTGCTCCCGGCGAGACGGTGACCGCCACCTTCAAGGCATCGGCATCGATTGACGCGGGAGAGTCTGCCTATCCCCTCAGCATCCTGCTGAGCTATGAAAACCAGGACGGCGACAAGCTGACCACCTCACCCATCACCATGGGCGTCACCACCGGGGCAAAGATCGAGTTCGAGATCGAATCGCCCGCCACCCTTATGGCTCCCGGTGAGACGGGGATCGTAACGGTCACCTACCGCAATGTCGGTGGTGCCACCGCCTATGACGCCGTCTCCCGTCTCAGCGCCGTCGACCCGTTCACGAGCAACGATGACACCGCCTACCTGGGTGATATTGCCCCCGGCGAGAGTGCAGTGGCAAAGTATGAAGTGATCGTCGACAAGGATGCGACGATCAAGACCTACGGCCTCGATTCTGAGGTGCGGTACAAGGATGCGCTCTCCAACAGCCTGATCTCCGACCCGGTGAAGGTGCAGATCGAGATCACCGAGGTCTCCGGTCTGATGTCGACCCTCACCAATCCGATCATCATCGTCCTCATGCTCTTCGTCGTCCTTGGAGCAGGATATTATCTATACACGCAGCGCAAAAAGAATGAGTAATGGAGATATTTCCCGATATCCCCCTGCCTGAACCGCAGCAGAGAACAGTGGATGCGATGCGGGACGTCCTTGCGGACGGGGACTGCCCGTCATCCGGTCCGCTCTATTTTATGTACCGGAGTCTTGCCCGTACCGATGCTGACCGTCTCTGGCTTGAAGAGAACCGTATCCGGTATGACCTGACGGTCATTCCGCCGGCGACGCTCTGCAATGAGTTCGTCAAGACTAAGGGACATTATCACCCGGCAAATCCCTCCGGTACCGGGTATACCGAACTCTATCAGGTCATTTCCGGCCAGGCGCATTACCTCCTCCAGAAGGAGGACTGCTCCGATGCGGTGGTTGTACGGGCGGCAGCGGGCGATGTGGTCCTCATCCCGCCGGGATACGGGCATGTGACCATCAACCCGACGGACGAGGAGCTAGCCATGGTCAACCTCGTCTCCGACGCCTTTGCAAGCGTCTACACCCCCTTCGAGGGCCTGCGGGGTGCGGCGTTCTACGAGATGTGCTCCGGATGGGAGAAGAACCCTCTCTATCCGTCCCATCCGGTCCTGCGGTTCGAAGATGCAACGGAGTATCCGGACTACGGCATCTCCCACGGCCGCCCCATCTATGATCTCGTCGGGTCGGCGGATATCGCCGGGATCCTCAACCGTCCCGAGGACTATCCCGACCTGTTTTAGCCCTCATTGAGGAGATTTGGGGCAGGGATGCGTTTATGCATGCTTGCCCGGACCTTGCCGAGGATCATCTCCTCGGTGGCGTTTTGCGCCTGCCACCCGCTGGCCTCAAGAGCGGAGAGGGCGGCGTCGATCTGGGCATAGGTAAAGCCGATGTCGCTCTCGTCCGACTGTCCGGGCCAGAGGCCTGCCGATGGGGGTTTTTCGATGATGGATGCGGGCACGCCCACCTCCCGGGCGCACTCGTAGACACGTGACTTGTACATGTGGATGATGGGCTGGATATCGGCGGCATTGTCGCCGTACTTGGTGCAGTAGCCGAGCAGGTACTCGGATTTGTTGGAGGTGCCGCAGACGAGCCCCCCGAGACGGTTGGCATGATAATAGAGCAGCGTCATCCTCATGCGTGCCATGAGGTTGCCCTTCAGGTACGGCGTCTCCTGATAGTCTTCCATCGCGGCGGCGGCATTGAGGAAGGGGGCGATGGGGATGACCCTGAAGGGGATGGCATAGAGGTCGCAGAGCCTGCGGGCATCCTCGATGTCCTCCGTTCGGGTCACCTCTGAGGGGAGGGAGATGCCGAGGACATTTCCTCCGCCGACGGCACGGGCACAGAGGGCTGCTGCAAGGGCCGAATCGACGCCGCCGGAGACCCCGATGACGATCCCCTTTGCACCTGAGGACCAGAGCGTATGGCGGATCATCTGTTCGATACGTTCACATTCACATCCGATTTGACAGGTAGTGGGTGTCATATGCTTTCTCCTGAGGTGATTTTGATGAGTTTTCTGAGTGCAAGTTTGGTACCGACCACGATCACCTCGTCACCCTCTTCCACCACATAGTCGGGGTCCGGATGGACGAGAGATGACTGGCGCGTCCTGACGGCAAGGACCTGGACGCCCGTCTCCTTCTGGAGGGTCTCGATGGAAAACCCTCCCCTCTCCTGGATATACCCTGCGGAGATCTTTCTCCCGTCGGGGAGTGCGATGAGGAGATGGATATGATCGGCCAGAACGATGTTTGCCGCCATAATGCCTCCGAGGGTCGGGGTGTCAGCCACATAATCGGCCCCTGCCTTATAGAGCTTATCGACCGATTCGGGCACATGGGCGGCGGCAAGGATGCGGACCCGGGGGTTGAGGCTACGGGCCATGAGGGTGGTGAAGATATTCACATCATCGTCATCCGTACAGATGATACAGACCGATGCCTCGCGAATCCCCGCCCTGATGAGGACATCCTCGGACTCCGCATTTTCATGGATGCCGGGGACGTCCTCCACATACGGGTCGATGGCGATCGCCTCAATGCCTTCGTTCTTCAGTTCCTCGAGGGCGATGCCGCCGATACTCCCGTATCCCGCGATAACCGCGAAATATCCCCCTTCTATCCCGCGTTTCAGTTCATTTGACCGGAAGTTGAGGATGGACTTCTCCGCCCCCAGCACGAAGAGCATCGTTGATTTATCTATTACATCATCCTCGCGGGGCCTGATGACAAACTCCGAGCCCTTCCAGTAGGAGAGGATCTCAAAATTGAACCGGTTGTTGCGGTTCAGATCGCCGATGGTCATGCCGACGCAGGTATATCCCTCGAGAATCGGGAGCATGAAGATCTTCTTTCTGTCGGCGGATGCGCATTCGGCCTGTGAATGGAGACTGCAGTACGGGTTTTCGTCGTAGAGGGTCTCGAAATACGGCCCGGGTATGGCATGGCGGGCGATGTTTTTTCCGGTGACATGCTTGGGGGAGAGCACATACTCGGCTCCTGCAAACCGCAGGAACCGCTCATAGTTGGGGTGGTCGGCGATGGAGATGATCTTCGCCTTTGTCCGGTCCCTGATGCCGAGGATGACCTTGGCGGAGGTGTGTTCGTCCTCACAGAGGATGACGGCGCAGGCCGTTTCGATATGGGCGTTGGTCCAGGTTTGGTCATCGTTGTAATCCCCCCAGATGATGAAGGGGGCGGTCTTTCGCATTGAGAGGGCCTCGCGTGCCTCATCGATGTTGTCCTCGACAAGCACGATATCAACAGAGGAGAACCTCAGCAGATCGATGAGCGAACGGGCGGTCCCTGAAAATCCGATGATCACCACATGGTCGCGTATCTTCCTGTTGATCGTCTTGGGGGGTGTTCGCTGGAAGAGCTTTTCCAGGTACGGGGCAAAGAGGGCCGGCAGGATGAGCAGCACGGTCAGGACCCCGGTGAACATGATGAGGATCATCAGCATGATGGTCAGTTCACTCTCGACCGGGAAGGGAATGCCGTACCCGACGGTGGTGATCGTCATCACGACGAAGTAGACGGCGTCCAGGAGGGTGAAGGGCGCCTGCTCCACATAGCGGACGATCACATAGACGGCCAGTGAATACAGGACGATCTGCACGAAGAGGAGGAGGATATAGAGACGGAGGCGGCGATCGGGGGCAGCACCGATGATGAGGCGGTGCAGCCGCCGGATCACTTGTTCACCTCCTTTAACACAGCGCAGCTGCGGCACGGCCCGAAGGTCGGCTCCCCGCACTCGCTGCAGATGACGGTCGTCATGGCAGACCCCTCGCCGCACCCGGCAAGGTCGTCCCTCAGGCCCAGAAGGGCATATTTTGTGGACGGGTGCAGCCAGGAGTAGTCATCGAGCAGGCGGCGCACATCACCCCGAAGGGCGTTATGTGCATACGGGCACCCCCGGTCGGGAAGAAGCCCGACCGTGATATGGGAATAGAGTGCCACTTCCCGCTCGGGAACGGCCTCGAAGGGGCGGATACGCGGCACCATCCCCTCCGCTGGTTTCGGTGCCATCGTCAGGCGCTCCGTATCGCCGCGAAGGACGTTCATCATGACCGACTGCGCCTCGTCATCGAGCGTAAACCCGAAGGCGACCTTCGTGCATCCCGCCTCGCGGGCCACCCTGTTCAGGAGCCGGCGACGCAGCACCCCGCACCATGAGCAGGACCGCCGGTCACCCTTGCGAAGGACGATATCGTCGATCGTCGTTGCATACTCGCCCGCGAACGAGGCGGTCGTCCAGGGGACGTCATAGCGGCGGGCAAGCTCCTCTGCCTGGGAAACGTCCCGGTACCCGCCGATGCCCTCGTCGATGGTGATGGCGAGAAAGTCCAGGTCCCGCCGTTTCGAAAAATTCGTCGAGAGAAAGTGCAGGAGGGCGGCCGAGTCCTTCCCTCCCGAGAGGGCGATACCTATCGTATCCGCCGGTTTCATCCACCCGTGTGTTCGGATGGTCCGTTTTGTCCGGGCCTCAACACTTGCGAGAAAATGACGTTCACAGAGGTGAAGACCGGAATATCGCTGAAAAATAACTGCCTCCCGGCGGCATTTGGAACACTGCATGGCTGGTATCAATCAAAGATATATCATCTTCCGTGATAAACCCATACGTACACAATGCCTATTGATGCCGACGATATCCGGGAACTGCACCGGTTTGAGATAAAAACCCTTCTTGCCCTTGAACGTCTGATGAAGCGGTACCGCTGGGTGCCGGAGGATGTGCTCAGACGGCGGACGGGGCTGTCGGCATCAGAACTTGAGTACCGGCTGGGGCATCTGATGAACCTCGATATGGTCAAATCGAGTTCGGTCCCCTACAAGGGGTACCAGCTGGTCTTCAGGGGCTTCGACGCCCTCGCCCTCCATGCCGTGAGCAGGAAGGGGTCGGTGACGGCTCTCGGGTGCCAGCTCGGGGTCGGCAAGGAGGCCGTCGTCTATGAAGGGATGGGTCTCGGGCCGGTGGCGCTGAAGTTCCACCGGGTGGGGCAGCAGTCCTTCCAGACGGTCCGCCGGTCACGGACATATATGCCGGAGTACCGCCATTTTCCCTGGATCTTCGCGTCAAGTTTTTCTGCACGGCAGGAGTATGATGCCTTACATGCCCTCCATGGTGAGATCGCGGTGCCGGTCCCGGTGGACATCAACCGGAACCTGATCGTCATGACGTATATCCACGGATGCCCGGTTGTCCAGGCGACCCTGGAAAACCCCGCCGATGTCTTCGAGGAAGTGGTGGAGAACGTGAGGGGCGCCTATGCCCTCGGGTATATCCACGGCGACCTCTCGGAGTTCAATGTCATGGTCGACGGGAAGCAGGCCTGGATCATCGACTGGCCGCAGTGGGTGGCCCCCGCCCATCCGTCGGCAGACGAGATCCTCCTCCGCGACGTCACCAATCTATGCACCTATTTTATCCGCAAATATCATCTTGACATTTCCGTGGAGGAGACCCTTGAACGGGTGGTCGGTTGAAGGTATTTGGGATTGACATCATCAGGGGGTCGGTCCGCTCGCGGACAAAGCGGCCCTATTTTGCCCTCGTCCAAAGGGTGGACGGAGAGGAGGTCTGCGTAAGCGAGGTCTCCCTGTACCGCCTCCTTCGGACCGTGGCCGACGAGGAGCCCGATATCCTCGCCGTTGATTCCGTGCAGGAGCTTGCACCCACCATCCAGGACCTATTTTCCATACTGCAGGCGCTGCCACCCACAACGATGCTCGTCCAGTCGACCGGCGGGGAGAAGCAGGAATCCCTCCCCCGCATCGCCGGGCGCTATAACCTGAAGTTTAACAAATACGACCCCTATGCCGAGGCCCGGGCGTCCGCCCATGTCGCCGAACTGGGCGGCGGGGCCGAGGTGATCGCCTTTGAAAACACCTGTGATATCATCATCTCCCGCGGCAGTTCGCTCGGCAAAGGGGGATGGAGCCAGAACCGGTACGCCCGCAAG
>JAENZA010000060.1 GCA_016841485.1 Methanobacteriota archaeon | reverse complement strand
CGACGGTGACACCAAGGCCGACCCAGACTCCGGTACCGACCCCTGGCAACAATGTGTACGGGGCTGACGCAAACCCGACCGGAAACCCCATCGGTGGAGGTAGCGGCTATAACAACGGTATCAGCCGGGACGACTCCCGCGTTAAGTTCATCGTCGACACGAAGAGCGAGCTGCTCTCGGCTTTGCAGAGCGCACGCTCCGGAGATGTCATTTATGTCGAAGGGAACGCAAACATCGACATGAGCGGCTCCTCCGATGTCCGGGTACCGGCCGGAGTCACCATTGCAAGCAACCGGGGCGAGAACGGAGCTGCAGGTGGACGAATCTATCAGAACTCTGCATCGGGTGCCGACTGGTCGTCCCTGTTCCTTATCAACGGGCAGAACGTGAGGATCACCGGCCTGCGGATCCAGGGTTCGGACACCTCCTCGTCGAGCCCGGCGAGAGTCGCAATTAAGTCGTCCTACCGGAACCTCGAAGTGGACAATTGCGAGATCTATGGTTGGGGTGCCGGAGGGATCAACCTCTACAACACCGCAGGCTCGGACATGAAGACCGGCGGGTACTTCCATCACAACAACATCCACCACTGCCAGAGATCTGGTCTTGGATACGGTATCGTGGTGAGCAGTAATTCGGTATGCCTGGCCGAGGCGAACTACTTCGACTACTGCCGGCACGCAATTGCCGGAAGTGCGGACGCCGGGAACGGATATGAGGCAAGATACAACATCTGCGGCCCGAACTTTGTCGTCGCCTATGCGCATAACTTCGACATGCACACAGGTCCGAATAATGTCGCAGGAGACAAGATGTTGATCCACCACAATACGTTCATGGCCACGGGACCAAAGAGCTCATTCCCCGTCTTCATCCAGGGTGTACCCCGTACGGGAGCGTACATCGACCACAACTGGTTCTACTATACGCAGGCAGCACCAGTCTGGCAGTCGAACGGGAAAGGAAATCTGTACGTGACGGATAACGTCGTCGGACCGAACAAGTCATTATCCACATCCGGTCCGATCCTGTATCTCTGAACCGGTGAGCGGGCGGAGGAGGTCACTTTGGACCTCCACAACCCCCTTTCCGATCCGGGGTGCGGGAACTCTTCTCTGCAGTCTGGTTTGGGGTTCACTCCTGCAGAACTGCCGTTTATGCCGGACCGAGGGGATTAATTTCATTACCGCAGTGAAGATTACAATTCCAGCCCGGGGACCGTCTCCTGCAGTATCCCGGCCCGAGCCGCTGCCCGATGCCTGATGCTCTACGATAGAGATTTATACCAGGCAAAGGGATCAGACATAGATTCTAGTGCACCCGAGAAAAAGTGATGCTACTACCCTGCTCCTGCTCTCTGCAACGCTGTTTGGTCTGGCAGCAATGGGCCTCATCTCGGCTCCATTCTCATCCTCGGCCACGCCAGGTCCAGCATCTGCTCTCCTCGATCTGGAGCAGACCTTCGGCGCTGAAGCGAACCCCACGGGCAACCCCATCGGCGGAGGTTCTGGGTACCATGACATCATTACGTCAGGGGACTCAAGAATAACATATACCGTCACAACCAAGGACGAGTTGCTCGCCGCACTTCAGCATGCCGGGGCTGGGGATGTGGTGTACCTCGAGGAAATAGCCGATATCAACCTTACCGATACGCCGGGAGTGACCATCCCGGCAGGCGTGACCCTTGCCGGCAACCGTGGGGCGACGAAGACATTCGGATCCGCAGTTTATTCGTTCACCACCGAAACATCGGAATATTACGCAGTCTGGAGTCGTGCGTCTGCATCGGGCACCGGTGACCCCTTCTGGACGTCAATAGACGGTGAGGAGTCCCACCGGTGGTATCCCGAGGTTGATCTGGGTTGGCAGTGGAACGATGAGAGAGCCTCCTACCTGTCTGCCGGACAACATACCCTGACCATTCAGTGGCGAGAGGGGGGTCCGAACCTCGATGAGATCCTTATTACAAGCGATCCGAACTATGTCCCGGGCGCGGTCACGGAAGAGCAGCCGGGAGTGACGTACATCCGGACAGAGGCAGAATCAGGGGCATTCTCACCCCCGATGGGAGTTGCCTCTGATCCCACAGCGTCGGGTGGGACATATATCCGGGTTCCCGAACGCCATGAAACAGATGAATCCATGGCCTCTCCGGGCGGGAGGATCTCTCTCGGAAAAGAGTGTTCAGGTTACCCAACTGCGCTCGTTGCAGGGGGGGAGAATGTGAGGGTCACCGGGATCCGCCTGGAAGGCCCGGATACGACGACGGATGAAGTGGATAGACCGGCCTGCGGAATCTTTTCCACCTACCGGAACCTTGAGGTGGATAACTGTGAACTATTAGGGTGGAATGGTGCCGCGATCAGCCTCAACCAGACCGGGGATGTGTCCGACGTGAAGACCGGCGGTTATATCCACCACAACTACTTTCACCACAATCAGGGGAACGGTCTTGGATATGGTGTCATGGTAACCTATGGTTCGGTATGTCTGGTCGAGGCAAACTACTTTGATTACTGTCGGCACGCGATCGCCGGATCAGGGCTCGCTGGTGACGGTTATGAGGCAAGATATAACATATGTGGCCCGAACTGGCCTGCATCATCTGCCCACAATTTCGATATGCATGGCAAGCCGGACCCGTCTGGTTCCGGTACGATTGCAGGAGACTGGATGCTGATCCACCACAACACGTTCATGGTCACAGAACCGGAAAACTCGTTTCCGATAATGATCCAGGGTGTCCCCCGCGTCGGGGCGTACATCCACAACAACTGGTTCTACTACACGCAGGAGGCACCGGTCTGGCAGTCGAACGGGAAAGGAAACGTGTCCGTGGCAAGCAACCTCATCGGGCCTGCCGGGGATCTCCATGAAGAAGGGCCGGTACTCTACCTGTAATGGAGCCTACCGGACACTTGCTCGTCCCTCGTCGAGAGATGAGCCGTCTTCCCTACCCGAAGGGAACCCGGCAAGGATAACAGGACCGATCTTCGATTCGTTCTGGACGATCCCTGCATCTTGACGATCGGCAGCCTGCCAGACCACTCTCGTCGCGACGATGCCCTGCAAAAATCGATCGCCGCAAACCGCAGGCTCTCGCATTTGTATCAAGGTTACAACGCGGTTGTCCCTCACGGAAGACTCGAATGCCTCCGGGAAGTGGCACTCAACTGATGAAGATTCCAATCACAGTCGAGGCGGCGATGCCTGCGGGGCCGGCAAATTGTGAGGGATTGTATTCGATCCGAGGGTGATGGAAGGGTGATCCTCATCGATCTACCAGGGATCTTACGTAACGTCGCAGGGGCTTTGGCCGGGGCACCAGGTCTTGTTCGTCCTCAAGAGCAGAGAAGATAGGTCTTCCCGCAAGAACCGCCTGCTACCTAACCTTAATATGGATGACATGAGATGGTCAGCGGATGAACATCATCATTCTGGATGAACATCCCCTGGAAGATGGGCGGGTCGGCCGGCATATCGTGTATTCTCTACGAAATACCAGGTGCGTCTTTCGTCTGCACTTCAGCACCTTTGCTCCTGCCCTGGAGCCGGGGCATTTCTCTTTGTATGGTGAGAAGGGGTTCAGGATCAATCCTCTCTCTCCCAGGAGACGTATCTTAAACTATGTCGTCTTCAGTACGATGTATTTTCTGCCTTTTCTCTTTGCATCCAGAGTAAAGGAAGCGCTGGAAGAGATGGGGGTGGATCCGGCTGCCCCGACGATACTGCATGTTCACGATCCCTGTCTCCTGAAGGTTGCAACGAGAATGAAGAGGGATCTCTTCAAGGACGCCCGGATCGTGTACGACAGGCACGAGTTCTACGAAGTTTTTACGACGAAGACCCGGTTGCCCGTCCCAACCCGGGAAAGATTCTTCGAGACCGCCGCAAGGAAGAATACCGATGGAGTAGCACATGCAAGTTTCGGGGAGGAACCCCGGAACCGATCGTTCTTTCCCGGAGCAGTTCATACCCGGATCCCGAATTTCCCCCTCACCGATACGTACGATGAGGCGCATATTCTCGATAAAGTTCGGTCGTTTCGGCATGATTCTGCAATAAATCTTCTCTATATTGGATCCCTCAATCCTTGTGACCGGGACGTCAGGCTCATGCTGAGGATCGCTTCAGAGGTGTTAGGAGACATCCCAAAGACCACATTCTTCATCGGTGGACCTTCCTATGGTCATGATGAGGAGTTGCAGCAGATGATGGCACCGTTGCAGGAGGAGTACGGCCCACGGTTCCGCTTCCGCCTGGGATACGTGGCCCGGTCCACGGCCCAGAGACTCACCGAGGACTGTCACATCGGTCTTCTCTTCATTAACCCGGAGACCACGTACTGGATCAAAAGTTCTCCAAACAAGTTGTATGAGTGTCTCCGTTGCGGGGCGATTCCGGTAATGCGAGCATCCATTGAATCGCCTGAGAGTGTATCTTCATGTTCGCTCCTGTTTGACCGGTATACCCCCGAAGAGGAGATCATCTCAAGCATTCGAGATCTGGTGACCGACCCCGAGAGGTGCAGGAGGATGATGGAGGATGCACTCACTCTCAGTGCTCAATTCACGTTTAATACTGTGGGTCCGGAATACTTCAGGTTGTACAATCAACTCTGGAACGGTCGTTCGTCGCCGCTATAATGCCGGGTACATCTATCGGCCAATCCGGATAGCCGGTGAAGGCCGTCGCAATGGGCTTTTAAGCACCCTCATTGCAGGTGACGACCCGGGTTCTCTCGGTCCCCGCGGACCCTTGCAACCTCTCGACCGGAAGGTAACATTCCACACCTCGCGGCTCAGCACAACCGCAAGAGCCACTTAAACGGCAGAAAGGTCTTCCACGGCGTGAATATCCGACCCCCTGATGAGCGGCACGCCGTAATGATCGGCCAATTCGAGCCACATGTCTTCCGGGACCGCGTACTTCCGGTTCATTTCCAGGGCAATCTCTTGTTTCCCCATCTCTTTCAAGATGACAGCAAGCTCGCTCTCACCGAGAACCAGATTGGAACGATTGAGAAAGGCACCCGGATGAGCCCAGGTATTTACGCGTTCGTTGCGAAAACAGGCGATCAGCGAGCGGACATAGAGGGGGATATCACGGGGAAATGTATGGAACGACACGATCGGATAATCAACCTCGCCAAAGATCCATCGCGGGGCGTTTGGCTCGCCTCCCGGAAGAAAGGTGAAATTTATTAAGTTTGACTGCTGAAGGCGTTATCCAGCCAAAGAGAGGAACAGGATCCGGAATGAAGATTCGACTGCTGGAGAAAACGGCCAGTTTATTTCCCTATCTGGTGTTATTTACCTACATCGTGGGAGCCATCTTCTGCTACGTCTTCGACACGATGGGCTACCTGATCAACGGCTCAATTATGGCAATTCCAGCAGTCATCGCATCCGTTGCATTTATTCTCATTAAAAAGAAGGATATCGACCTCTTAACGAAGGCGACGTTATTCTCGTATTCCTCTTCGATGTCCGTAGCGCTCTTTTTACTATCCTATACGCTCTCCGTCCTGCTCCTCTTCGCTATCCCGGCTGAACCACAATTGGGCCTTGCGGCGGTGCTTATCCCATATGCTATAATTTTCATCCAGATTTTATCCAGGAGGATACTTCCTGCGGCTGTGCTCTTTGAGATCATGCTCATCCTTGCAGTCACGATCTATAGTTATACACTCAGGTCAGCCCTGTACTTCGGGGCTACGGATACAATGCGGCACATCTACATGTCCACCGTGACCTTCCTGTCAGGGCATGTTCTCTCGGGAGAACTCGGGGATTACGCCCACTTTCCCCTGTACCATGTATTTATAGCCCTATCCTCAAACATCCTGGGCCTGGACATCCAGACCACTCTCTTTATCACGACCTGCCTGATCTACATCACAACGGTGTTATTCCTGTACCTTCTGGTCAACGGCATCTTCCGCAATGAACAGATCTCCCTTCTGATCGTTCTCGTCTATGCTATGAATGCCGATGTTATATACTACGGCACATACATGGTGACCAGGGCCCTGGCCTATGTCGGGTTTCTCATCCTCCTATATCTGCTCTACTCCCTGGCAAACCCAAATACGAACCCAAAACACGCCGTCACGAGGCCCGCGGCCCAGAGATTTTGTGTTGTGATCATATTTGTTTTCATTCTGTTGGCCCACCAGATCTCCACTCCGATGATCATCGCCCTCATCGGGCTTCTTTTTGGTCTCGAGCTGTTCATCCGTGATAGAAGGCATGTGAACCTGGCCTTCTTGATGGTACCCATCACCTTATTTGCCTGTTACTGGACCTTCACTGCCTATTCCTTCGTTGAGCAGATACTCCCACGCGTTAATCCGTCCCTGTATCAGAATATTATCTTTTCCAAGGTGGTAAATCTGGGTCTCAGTTTTCTCGTGGACAACCTCGATACATTGTTCGTTGTATTTTTCGCGGTGATGGGGATGCTTTATCTCATATGGAAGCAGCAACCAAGATACTCAATAATATTCGGGGTGTTTGGGCTGATAGCGATCCTCCTGAACGTTCCGAACGTCCTTACCCTGGTATTCCAGTTCACGCAAGTACTCCGAATCGACAGGTTTGCAATTCTGTTCCTGCCGTTTCTTGCCATAGTCATGGGTGTTGGGATATACATTCTCACCAGGCATCTGTCCACCATGAATGTGCCGTTAAAACTGGTTGGGTCGCTGCTGATCGCTCTGGTTGTTCTCTACGGCATCGGTTCCCTGGGGCTTGTCAAGCATGAGCCGTCCTACCAACGGTACTCCTTCGACCAGGACGAGGTGGTCGGATTCAACCACGTACTGGAGACGGTACCCAGTGGCTCTTCCCTGTTCGCGGATTACTACACGGGCCGGTTCTTCAACAGACAGAGGAGTTACCAGTCGGAAAGCCTGGGGTTGCCTTATTACACCTTTTACTGGATGCAGGATAACCTGCTGGTATCGGGAGAGAGCGGATACATTCTTATCCCCTATGAGCAGTTCCGGAAAGGCGGGTTACTCTACGGGAAGGGTGACGAGTTTGATCCGGAGAACCATCAGCCTTACCTCCCGACAGAGGAAAACATCCAGTATATTGCGCTTCAACTCTCCTCAAAGGATAAGATTTACTCGAATGAGGGCATCGATCTATACCGCTTCATGCACTGACAGATGCAGAAGAAGCGCGTCTTTTCGATTTTCCGCAACGCGTATTTGACATCGACACACCATTGCCTCCGATATTTCGGCAGATTATCTTTCGAGACCGGGATCCGGGCGCTGCCGGGGTACTGATACTGGTTGAACGGGGCAACCTATGCAAAGCCGGTCACCCCCATTCGGACTCATTCCATAACAGCGAATCGCTTATCACGAAAAGGGCTACGCTTAACACTGTTCCATAACTCTTTATCCGGAAGGTTCCGGGAAATTGAGCCTGCAGGTGTCCCGCCCCCTGCTTCGCCGGAAGATATTGGACAAACAACCAGAGCACGGGGCTCGCTTCCGCGTAAAAGTACGTCCTACGAAAGTTATATCTACTCCCACCAATATGGCAGTGTGATCAGATGGCTGTCCCCCCGAAATTACCACGGCACTTGCCCATGCAGGGACTGATTCCGACCGTAGGGAGTCCAGCACCGCATTTTTATGAGTAATATATGGAGGACTTTCTGCATGAACCAGACCGAACCAATTATTTCTGTTGCATCTGGGATTTCGGTTAATACAGTAAAGAAAATCACTTCAGAAGCGTTCTCCGATATCAATAGGATTTCCTGCATCATATACGTCATAGATAGTAACCGGCAAAATCGGTCGGCAGCCCGAGGAACACAACCCTGGAAACTGCACGTGTCCCATGCCTGGCCCGGAAAACGCGGCTGCAAGTCACCCCTTTCTACCCAGAAGTGCCCAGGTACGCTCGCCTTGCCGGAACCCCCGGAGGTGTTCAGGTGACCCCCTGCACCGCTGGACAGATCATCAAGCATGGCAATAACGGGGAGGGGATAAGTCTTCTCGTCAAAGGCCCGGCAACCCGCGATCCCGGAAGATGGTCGCGGGAACGAACCGGCACCATCCGGACCCTCATCGGCATGCCCGCCTACAACGAGGAGACCTACATAGCAAAGACCGTCGTCGGTGCACAGCAGTACGCCGACGCCGTCCTCGTCGTCGACGACGGCTCGAAGGACGACACTGTCCGGATTGCCGAGGCGCTCGGGGCGATCGTCGTTCAGCATGCGGTGAACAGGGGCTACGGCGGGGCCCTGCAGACCATCTTTTGCACCGCCCGGGACCTCGGTGTGGAGGAACTCGTCATCATCGATTCCGACGGCCAGCACAACCCGGCAGACATCCCCGGGCTCCTTGCCGAACTCCGGAAGGGTAACGATGTCGTCATCGGCTCCAGGTTCGTCGAGGGCTCGAACGGGGATATTCCTGCCTACCGCAAGGTCGGGATGAGGGTCCTCGATACCGTCACCATCATGGCGGGCACCGATCTCTCGGTCACCGACTCCCAGAGCGGCTTTAGGGCATACGGCAGGAAGGCGATCGAGGCCATCCAGATCAGCGGTGAGGGGATGGGGGCCGGATCGGAGATCCTGATCCAGATCAGCGACCACCGCCTGAAGGTCGCCGAGGTGCCGATCCGGGTGCGCTACGACATCGAGGGGACTTCAA
>JAENZA010000276.1 GCA_016841485.1 Methanobacteriota archaeon | reverse complement strand
TTGCCCCACCCGACCGCCGGCCCGTTCGGCCCGGTCACGGTGGTGTTGTTGTAGACCTTCTCCCACTTCACCGAACCATCGGCGAGGTTCAGGGCGTAGGTGTCGGCGTAGAGGTCCTGGAAGAATACGGTGTCTCCCATGATGATGGGGTTGCTGCTCGCGCCGCCGAAGGTGCCGTTGGCGGTGATGTCGAACGTCCAGGCGATTGCCAGATCGTTGACATTGTCTTTATTGATCGATACATCGGTCGTTGCCCGGGAATTCTCGTAGTCCCTGTTGGGAAGCGGCCAGTCAGCCGCATACTGCATGATCTCCGGCGGGACTCCCTCCGCCGTCTGAGGTCCTGTTGTCTGGTTGGTCATGTTGCTCGCGTTCTCCTCCTGGGCGACCACCCCGGAGAAGAGCGTTACACACCCTATCACCAGGGTGAAGATAAGGAGTCTCAACAATCTTTGCATACGGGGCAGGGAATGGAAGAAGACGCTATATACCTTTCGCAAGGCTGCCCTCTTCACCCCAAAAAGCCCCTGTCTGCCGAAATCACCCCCAGCGCGGGCCCGGTTCCGTATACCGGGAGCGAAACGGCGCGGGTGCCGGCCCCCGGGGTCCAGAGGGTCTGCACGGGATCCCGGCAATGCCGGAGAAGGAGAGGAGGAGAGCGGGGTAATCCCGTCCCGCTCTTCGCACACCGGTTCGTTCCGGATCACTCCACGATGAAATCGCCGTTCATGGAGGGATGGACGTCGCACTGGAAGTAGTAGGTCCCGGGCTCGGACGGCGCCGTGAAGGTGTAGGTGGTCTCGGCAGGCCCGGTGATGATCTCACCCACGAAGATCGCCTCCGCCCTGAGGAGTCCGTGTAGACCGCGACATTGTGAGGGATGCCGCCGTCCTGGTTATCGAAGGCCATGGTCACGTTCGCCCCCGCCGGCACCGTGATGGTTTCCGTGTCGAACGTGTTTTACTGTGCGGTGATGTTCACCATCGTCGCGTTCTCCGTCGCGTTCCCACCGACGGTGACGTTCACCGTCTCAAACATGAGCGGTATGAGCGGCGTGTGGTCGTTATTGACCAGCTGGACCGAGAGGTTGTGCTCGCCCG
>JAENZA010000275.1 GCA_016841485.1 Methanobacteriota archaeon | reverse complement strand
GAATATTTCACTCGATCCCCAGATCCCGCTTCAACGCTTCATGCGTTACGAACTCACCCCGCCGGATCTCATCGAGCGACGCCTGGATATCGGCAATCGTCTCGGGACTCAACGGTTCGCGATCCTCGCTCTGCTCCAGCAACCGGCGTATTACGGATCGGTACGGCTCTTTGGGATAGCGACGCAGATGGTTCAGCCGGTCCCGGTCGGATCTGGTGATCTCAATCGTGGTCGTCTCCTCTGTCATAATAGGTTATAGGGCCCTATGGGATATAAAAGCACGGCCATGCCGAAAAGGCATCTGCAGAGTGGCTGCGGAACCTGTGGCCGTATGACAATCTCGTTCAGGGCGAGGGAAGAATTCTTCCGCCCCTCAGGGGCGTGAAAAAAGCGGGGATCGGCGTTAGTAAACCGCCCCGCTCATCTCGTAGATGAATGCGGCCACGATTGCGGCCAGGAAGAAGAGCGCGGCGATGCCGAAGAACCAGAAGAAGACGAAGAAGATCATGTGAAGGACGTTCGTCGCCCGGTACGGGATCTCTCCTGCATTCATCCGCTTTGCCGTCGCATACGCATCGTAGATGCCGTAGATTGCCACGATCAGGCCCGGGATGACGAAGAGCAGCGAGCCGATGAAGGTCCCGAGAAGGATAACGAAGCCCCGGCCGATATATCCGTTGTACACCTGCCCGAGGCCCGTGAAGATGATGGAGCAGAGTGCCGCGATACCGGGGCTCTTCTCGGGATTCGTCTTCAGCCTTACCCCGCACCGGGGGCAGATCTCCGCGTTCCTGCTGATCAACTCGTTTCCACATTCCGGACAGAAATTCGGCAATTCCACCACCTGATGATACATGTCTGTTTCGTCACGGCAACGATATGTTTTCCGATTTTACCGTGCGGCACGGCACCGAATGCGCGTCGCAAACCGGAACGGAGGAATACGGGCCGTTCGCCCTTCCGGGAGCCCCCGATGCCCTCCCGGACGGCACATTCCGCCCCCCGGCTCCGTTCCCGGCAACAACATTTCCCGCCGTCCTCCCCGGGCGGGAACGATTCGTGCCTTCCGGTGCGATATAGGCAGTCTTTTATGAGAACGCC
>JAENZA010000059.1 GCA_016841485.1 Methanobacteriota archaeon | reverse complement strand
CGTTGAAGCCCATAAGGAGGTTGTCGGCGATCGGGTCCGCGTATGCAAGCACCTGCGCCCTCTCCTCGTCGGATACCACCGTCTCCTGGCTCATGCAGCCGCATGCAGAGACCGCGACGAGGACCACCAGAGCGGCGAGAGACGTAATTGGAGGAAAACCCATACTACAGAGTCGAACCGGAGGATGATTAATTTGCGGGTCGGGCATCGGGAAGGGCGGCGGCATCGAGGGGAAAGACCGGTTCTGTGAGGAGGGGTTCCTCGTCTGCGACCCTGAAGATATCGAAGCGACGTGAACTGCCGGATAGTTCGCTATCACCCGCCGGCACAATTACGGTCCCGACGGTAAAACCCCGGGCAGGATCCCGGGGCCGGTCACGCAAACCCGGCATTTTCCGCCCAGGCCTTCGTTATTCTCTACTTGACTCCACGCCCTCGAATCCCGGTATGCTTCGGTCAGACAGCGGTCCGGTCGGGGATTATGCAAGCCGGCGCGCCAGCTTGCATAATCCCGAACCTCTTCAAGGTGTTGGTGGTGGTGACGTGCCGTCTGGTGTTGGCGTACACGTCATGCAGGGTCCCAGGTAGTCCCCCGGGTGGTTCTTGAGATGGGCAAGAGCGGCCTTCTCCCCCACCCGGATGGTCACCGGAAGCCCCGAACCAGGAGCGACATGGCAGAGCGTGACCTTGCCGTCCGAGCCGTGGCCGAGAGTGCCCTGGGCGCAGGAGCCACTCGCGCACGTATCCTGTTCATCGGCGGCCACCGAGTCGATGGCAACAGCTGCAAGGACAGCGACAGCCAGGATCAGGACCAGCCGAAGGACATCTTTGTTCATAGATCTTCCTCCTTCTCCCCGGATAGGGAATTGCCATAGTTATGGAATGAGCCCGGATCTCCCTTCCCAAGGATTGTGGGTGCGGATCGATCGAGACCGTATATACCTTTCGCCGGGGAGGTGCCAGGAGAGGATCGGGATTGATCATAAACATATGGATTCCCCCAATACGGGTGCCTGAATACAGGGGTAGGATGCCGTAAATATGAAGACACGGTGCTTTTCCCGTTCACGCGACGGATCTGCTCGTTCATGAACGAAGAATCCAGACGGCATTGCAAGAACGAAGAAATGCACAAACGAGCACCGGGCAGGTTGCTGTCGTACCCAAGAAGTATTGTATCGTAAACCTTCAGCCGTGTGTAGGGAAGGTTATTATACGATACTCCCTTGGTTCCCACCCATCCGAGCTCGGAGGTCCCGAAGATGAATGTCTCTGTAATCGGTGCAGGACATGTAGGGCTCGTCACGGCAGCGTGCTTCGCTGACCTGGGTCATACAGTCTGGGTCGTCAACCGCAATACGGAGAAAGCGGCGGCAATCAATGCAGGCAAGCCTCCATTCCATGAGCAGGGCCTCGAGGAGTTGCTGATAAGACACGCGGGCACGAATTTGTTTGCCGGTACCGGGTACGACCCCATCGCCCAATGCGACCTCATCTTCATCTGCGTGGGAACACCATCAGCGAAAGATGGCAATGCAGATCTCTCCCTGGTCAAGGCCGCCAGCCTCTCCGTGGGCGATGCACTCAGGGAAACGGAACGCGACCATGTGGTGGTGGTTAAGAGCACGGTTCCCCCCGGCTCAACGGAAAGGCTCGTCCGACCCGCAGTCCTTGAGCAGGCCGGCCGTAACGACATCGGCTTTGCTGCAAACCCCGAGTTCCTCCGCGAAGGATACGGGGTGGAGGACTTCCAGTATCCGGATCGTATTGTCATCGGTAGTAACGACCAGCAGACCTTGAATCAGGTGACCGCCGCTTACGACGGAATAAACGCTCCCATTCTAAAGACCGGCATCACTGCTGCGGAGATGATCAAGTATGCCTCGAATGCGTTTCTTGCCACCAAGATCTCCTTCGCGAACGAGATGGGGAACATATGCAAACAGCTTGGAGTCGATGTGTACGAGGTGATGCAGGGGGTCGGAATGGACCACCGGATCTCACCCCACTTCCTGAACGCGGGCGTCGGCTTTGGCGGACCCTGCCTCCAGAAGGATACCTCCGCTCTGATCCGCCTCGCAGAAAACCTCGGAGAAGAGCCTCAACTTCTTCCATCGGTATTGGAGGTTAACGAAGGGCAGCCCCTTCGCATGGTCACGCTCCTCGAACATCGAATCGGGAGTCTTGCCGGAAAACGAATTGCTGTGCTCGGCCTCGCTTTCAAGGCAGAGACCGATGATGTACGGGATTCACGGGCTATTTCCGTGATCCGCTCGCTCCTTGACAAAGGGGCTGTAGTTGTCGCTTACGATCCCATTGCGATCCCTGCCATGCGTTGTATCTTCCCCGAGATCACGTATTGTACCGACGAACGGGAAGCTCTGAAGGAGGCGGATGCCTGCTTGATCATGACGGAATGGCCCCAGTTCAGTATGCTTGACGATGCGTTCGAGGGCATGCGGGCGCAGGTGGTGATAGAGGGGCGGCGCATCCTTACCTGCGGTACACGGGAGGGTTTATGCTGGTAAGCGAAGCCCTGCCCGAAAGGCACGCTCCGGAGTCGCTCCTCCGGGGAAATTTCAATCACGGAAAAATACGGTGTGTTGAATGAACATACGGGGGATCCAAGTCGATGATGAATCCGGATTTTCCTGTATGCCTGTTTAGGTGGATATTCGATGACGTTCGACCTGAATAGAGAGATTGAGCGGATAATCACGCACCTTGGTGATCTCTCATTTGAGGGTAAAAGTATACTCATTACAGGAGGTTCTGGATTTCTCGGTTCCTGGATATCGAATGTTCTTATTCAACAGAATGCCAGAGTGGTCTGTCTGGATAATCATTCCAGTGGTCGCATGGAGAACATCAATCCCCTGCTTGACTGCGAAAACTTTTCTTTTGTTCATCACGATGTTTCGGAACCGTTCGGCATCGAAGAAAAGATAGATTTTGTATTCCATCTTGCCTCGAGGGCGTCCCCCTTCGAATTTTCAGAGTATCCGATTGATATTATTAAAGCGAATACGTACGGGACGATCAACGCCCTTGAAATTGCCAGAAGACACGGAGCAACATTTCTCTTCACATCGACCAGTGAAGTCTACGGGGATGCCCGGCTACTCCCTACCCCGGAAACCTACAATGGCAATGTTAATCCCATCGGCATCCGCGGATGCTACGAGGAAGCCAAGAGGCTGGGAGAATCAATGTGCATGGCTTATGTGCGGCAGTATAACGTCAACGTCCGCATTGCCAGAATATTCAATACTTTCGGACCGAGAATGAGGGCGGACGGAATTTACGGCAGAGTCATTCCCCGTTTTATCATACAGGCACATAAGAATATGCCGATAACTGTCTTCGGGGACGGATCGCAAACAAGAAGTTTCTGCTATGTGACCGACCAGATCGAAGGGCTGTTGCGGCTTGCTCTTATGGACGATGCAAAAGGAGAGATCATCAATATCGGGAATGATCAGGAGATTCCGATCCTCCAGCTCGCGAAACGGATCATACAATTAATGGACTCCGATTCGGAGGTTGTGTTCGAAGGACTGCCGGATGGCGATCCTCAAAGGAGGAGACCGGATATCAGTAAGGCCTGGAATCTTTTGCGCTTCAAACCGCGAATATCCCTGGACGAAGGGTTGGCTTCAACGATCTCGTACCTTACAGCGAGGGGCCATGATGATATCCCTTGTATTGCCGGCTTTTAATGAGCAAGAGGCGATTGCAGCGGTAATTGGAGAGTATTATCCGTTTGTTGATGAAATTGTCGTGATAGACGACGGTTCATACGACAGAACATATGAAATTGCGAAGAATTTGAGCGATGTTAAAATTAAGATAATTCGGCATGAGAAAAACCGTGGGAAGGCTGCCGCATTGCACACCGGAGTCCGGAACGCCACCGGGGATATAATAGTGTTTTCAGACGCAGATTTCACGTATCCGGCAAAATATGTCCCTGAACTCGTTCAAAAACTTGAAAATGGTGCTCATTTAGCGCTTGGGTCCAGGCAGATAAACAGAGAAAATATCTCTCTATTAAATCGACTGGGAAATGTGATTATCTCGACTGTAGCCGGCTATATCGGCGGATGCCGATTTATCGACAGTCAGACAGGATACCGAGCTTTTTACCGCGATATGTTTGATACATTGACCGTAGACGCAAAAGGGCTTGAGTACGAGACGAAAATGACAGTAAACGCTGCGATAAAGGGATATGCAATCGCCGAAGTCCCTGTGGAATACCGCAAGCGAATAGGGATTTCGAAACTGAATCCTCTTCGTGACGGAACAATGATGCTGCTGAGTCTCCTCTCGGTTGCCGGGAGTCACGATGCGTCGATGAGAAAGAAAACCGTTATCTCAAGCATCTCCCAGATACTCACCAGGTTGGTTTTGAAATTGAGGAATCCAACCAAAAAAGGGTGAAACTGCTGCTCTACTCTGCAATACGTGTGCTTGGGAGCCGGATCGTGCGTCGCCTTCCCATATTCACTTCAGGTCTTATGAGTAAGCCAAAGGTACAGTCAGCAGGAACGAGGAGTGCCTAAAGAAAGGGGATCTGCTCAAACTGATGTTGAAAAAATGTGACGTACAAATATGCAATTTCCTGATTTTTAAGAGAGACAGCAAATTATCCACATTCTATCCTGGTACGAATCTCGTCGCCGGACTTCCGATATGCCTATATAGTAACCCGGGCATCTGGCTCACCCTGAAGACGGATGTCGGTCACGTGGGGACATACGTATGGATAATGTACTAGAATTACTCTGCAATTCCGGAGACTTACTCTCGTCTGCCGCAATTGTAGCCGGCTTCAGCGTATTTCTGTTTTTCTTTGTCCCGGGATACCTGATATTTACACTTTTTTGTAAACAAGGGCTTTCTTTAAAAAAATCCGAGATAATGCTGATTAGCATAGTAATCAGTACGTCTATCACTTCTATTATTGGCACACTGCTTGCGGAAATCGGATACTTTTCACTGGACGCTGTTTTCTTCAGCATTCTATCAATCTGCATCCCATTGGCAATCGTACGCTATAGAAAAGGGATCGGTTTGAATATCCGACCGATTCGTCATGAAATTCTCATTAATTATGAGTCGGCCGCCCTTTTCCTGGTACTGGCGGCAAGTGCTGCATTACTGCTGATATATCCGCCAGTTGATTGGATATTCGGCACATTCGATCCCGGCATATACATCAACAACGGTGTGAATATTGCCAAAACGGGGGCAATATTTCATACAGATCCTCTCATCAGGTCGATTAACTCCGATGAAATATTGGTTCATGGGCTAGTAAACCAGGGGCTGAACGGATTCGGCATACATGGATACGATCTGGTTAATCCGAAAGAAGGCATTTTTCTGCCCGTCCTTTTTCACCTCTTTCCGGTATGGATCGCAATATTGTATTCGATTTTGGGAATGGAAGGAGCAACCTATACCAGTTCGATCTTCGGCATCCTGGGACTTTTAACAGTATTTATGGTTGCAAGGCTTATTACGAACTGGAAAGTCGCTACGATAGCATCAGTTCTGCTGATGACAAATTTCATTCAGATCTATTTTACTCGTACGTCTTTCACCGAAGGATTGACTCAATTTTTCATATTTGGTGGAATCTTCTTATACATTATCGGGAAAAAAAACTCGAACAAGTATTTAGCAGTCTTCGCGGCGCTTCCATTTGCATTGTCAATGTTCTTGCGAATAGACTCCTATATTCTGCTGGGTCCGTTTGTACTGTATTTCACCTACCTGAAGCTCTCGAGAAGATTGGAACGAACAGACCTGTACTTCATAAACACATTTTCCATCCTGGCTATTTACAACCTCATACACACCAATTTCTTCTCCAAACATTATGCCATTGCGATTTTATTGAGACATTTTGACATCGACAACCTGGTTATTGCGACAGAGAATCTCATATTTCCAATGCTTATCCTGTTTTTATTGGTGTTTATTGCATTAATAAACACAAATTTCCATCCTCTAAGCGAACTCGTGCGAAAGAAAGTCAGAGGATACTATCAAAGAGTGACGTTTCCGATTGATCTCGTTCATTATTCCAGAAAAAATCAACTTCTCATACTCTCGTATGTGATTACCATTTTCACGATCTATTGCTGGTGTATTCGGCCACTTGATGGCCCCTTTACCTCAGATGCCTACAACCTGGTAAAACTCACCTGGTTTATCTCGCCGATAGTACTCTTTTGCGGAATTTGTGGACTACTGGTAATGCTGAACGAAAAGATGCACTCTTATCATGAACTATTTGTTGTAGTGTTCTTATCCTTCTATACAATTCTTGCCATTAATGTTCTTGACTATCCTGATCTCCCCTACATGATGCGGCGCTATCTGCCGATAGTAATACCCTCCATCATGATATTCGCTTCGTTATTTATGTATGAAGTCATAGAACGGGCACCAAGAGGGAAAAAAATTGTATCAATTGTCGTAATTGGAGTCGTAATGCTCACCAGCTGCGGCTATCTCCAGGACAGTACACTCCTCCAGGAGAAGATGTGGGACGGCGCCATAGAAACTGCGGATCAGATCTCCAAATTTACTGCTGATGATATACTCATCATCAGTGATGGCGAAAAAGACCCTTTTTTGGTTGTAGGCCATCTGGTAGCCAGCCCCTTGAAATTTATTTATGATAAAAAAGTGATCTACGTCGATACTGACGATCAAAAGAATCTTGAAAAAATTTTGTTCATGCTTCGAAAGCATGAAGATGTGCAGAAGGGCAATGTATCGGTTTACCTGGTCAACTGCAACATCTCCTCGCTCGACGTGAAGCGAGCAGAGATCGATCCCGTTTACGTTCGAAATTTTTCGATTACTCGTGATTCCATCGAACGCACAGTGGATCGAAAGCCCTCCAAAATCATGTCGTTGGAACGACCTCTTGAGGTGTATCTGGTAGTGTGGCAGAATATAACCTAATTCATGGACCGTATCGCCTGCCCGTGCTGATAGGTGACCGGCAGATGATCCGATTGAACATCACTCACATCTGAACACTTCCTGTGGCTATCCGCTCCCTTCCGTATATATCTACCCGGGCGTTGGTAGGCAGTCTGGTTCTTGAGTATCGGCGTGTCGGTGCCGGTCATGGCGTAGAGGGGCCGTGACCTTCCGCATGGAGGAGCACGAGCCTCAACGCGGAGGCGGTCCAACTGGCGGCGACCATCACGAAGAGTTTCGTGGAGCCTGGGTATGTCGGCGGCCAGTAAGGCTGAGTGCTCTGGTCGATCGGAACTACGTCTCGAACGCTTCGATTCAGGTCATGCTCTTCTCCGACCGGCTGGAGGTGTGGAATCCCGGTCAGTTGCCGCCGTCTCTTTCGCCCGAGGCGCTTCGTGCCCCGCACCCCTCCATCCCGCGCAATCCTCTCATTACGGAGCCGTTTTTCCTGACCTGCTTTTCCTGACCTGCAACATAGAAAAAGCCGGTACCGACACCCTTGGCATGATTGAGCAGTGCGCCCGGGCGGGCCCGCCAACGCCGGAATTTCGGCAGGATTGCGGATTGTTCGTTCAGGATCTGTGGAGACCGAGGCAAGACAACCCGGTAGATGTCGAACCCGGGGACCAAGTGGGGACTAAGTCGGGACCAAGTTGAAATGCTGCGTGCCTGCGTGACAGAGGGGTGCACCGGGAGTGCCGGTCCCGGGTGAGCGGACCCCCGGCCGGAGGGAGACGGCATCCCCGTAATACGAAAGAGATAATGCTTCCAGAGGGGTATTACCGTCATAGAGGAGTCCGGTGCATCCCATCATCCACGAGAAGATCCCCGACATCGCCCGCATCGCTGTACGCCACCGTGTAAAACGGCTCGGGGCATTCGGCTCGGTGACGGGCGACCGGTTCGACCCTGCAACGAGCGACATCGATTTTGTCGTCGAGTTCGAACCGATAACCCCGGTGGAGCATGCAAAGGCTTACTTCGGCCTCGCAGAAGACCTCAGCCGGGTCTTTTGCCGCGAGGTCGATCTTGTTGAACTATCGGCGGTGCGAAACCCGATCTTTCGTCAGTCCGTGGAAGAGACCTGCATGGATGTCTATGCCGTCGCGTGAGGCGCAAAAGTACCTCTACGATATTGCCGGGGCTGCCAGGCGAGCAGGAGGAATAAGCTGGATCCAGTTTGTACCGTCTTCGGGGAGTGCAAGCGGGGAACCTTACCGGGAGGAAAGCCTGCAGCGTGCTCACGCACCTCTCGCAGAAGGACAGAACAAGTCAAGTACGAACGCTACCCCTCGAGCGCTTCTGCCCTGTCGCCAGCGGCATCGAGGAGAAAGACCGACCCGGACCCGGCCACACCCGGCTCACCGACCTTGCAAAGCAGGGTTTCTCCGGGATGGAACTGCGCATCGTCGCGGGCCGGGAGAGGAACAGTCCAATGCCGGAGGTCTACGTCAACCTCTCGTGTGCGGATGTTGAGCGGGAACTGCTGGAGAACGCCGGGTTCATCAACGACACTCCTGATCCCTGATTACCTTGAACTACCGATGCAATTAAAGAAGGGTTTGGGGTTGCCGCACTAACCTTTCCTGTAAAAACGCTCAAAATTTAGATTGGCATATATTGATACACTTCTCTTGGCCTCTATCCATTCCCTTCCTGCAGCAGGGTGGAGATGTCTTTCTCGGTCTTGCA